>CAUOWW010000109.1:0-4262 GCA_963508345.1 uncultured bacterium | reverse complement strand
CATGGAATGAGAAGGAAGTAAAGTCAGCGATAGAACCAGCTGGTTGTCCTTTATAAGTAGATCCCAAAGCATGGGCACTATCAGAGACAATCACGATACGGTTAAAGGCCTTTTGCCACTTGCTTGAAGCAGTAAAGAGGTCACGTTTCTTTTCCACAACTTGGAACAAACGGTCATAGTCGCAAACAATCCCCGCAAGCTCAACAGGAATAATCACCTTAGTTTTCTCAGTGATAGCTTGCTCAAGCAAATCATAGTCCATTTCAAAACTATCTGCTTGGATATCCACCATGACAGGGGTTGCTCCCACGTGAGTGATAACACTACATGAAGCTGTGTAAGTCATAGCTGGAACGATGACTTCGTCACCAGGACCAACTTCCAAGACGCGCAAAATCAACTCAAGCGCGGCAGTCGCAGAGTTAAGGCAGACAGTCTTAGGCGTCTGTGTGTATTGAGACAAGCGACGCTCCAGTTCTTTTGTCTTAGGACCTGTTGTGATCCAACCAGAACGCAGGGTATCCGCTACTTCAGCAATTTCTGCTTCCGTAATATCGGGTGGTGAAAATGGAATATTGTAATTTGGCATTGATTTGCTCCTTTTATCTGTACTCATTTTCTCATGACTACTTTATTTTAGCACTTCAAACACGGTTTGAAACATGATTTTGATGTCTCCAAGGAAACTAAATTCTCGGAGATAAGTGAGGTTATAGCGCATCTTTTCAGGAAGAACATGCTCTATATAGACTTGGTCAACTGACAGGCCTTTATCCGTCATTTGACTGATGATAGTGTCCTCATCCTTATAGTTGATGCTGGCTGGAGAGGTAATCCCTGCTGGTAAAAGCAAGGTCGCCATCATTTCAGGGCTATACTGCTCTGTGTAGCGTGGCACTTCAGGTCGTGTACCGACAAAGGACATCTCGCCTTTAAGAACATTGACCAGTTGAGGCAGTTCGTCCAAACGCACACGGCGGATAAAATTGCCAACCTTGGTAATGCGGCTATCGTTAGCAGAAGTCACCAGACTCCCTTTTTTATCCGCATCCGTCACCATGGTACGGAACTTCCAAATCTTGAAAGGTCGATTGTACTGGGTCACGCGCTCTTGCTTGTAAATCACTGGCCCCTTGCTATCCAACTTGATCCAAATGCTCAAGATGAGAAAGATAGGAGAGGTCAGAACTAGTAAGACCAAGGCTAGAACCCAGTCCAAGCAACGCTTGAAAATCAGCGAACCCTTCCTTTTAGAGACAAGCTGGTAGTAAGACTCAACCTCGCTTGATTTCATTTCCACGGGCAAGTCTTCCCATTTCAGCATGCTGTTTCTCCTTTGTTTTTATTATACTATTTGTCAACATTTTTCATTATACCACAAAATGGAAAAGGCGGTGAAAGAAATCTGTAATTTGAAGGATTTCCTTCTTATGCTCAATGAAAATCAACGAGTATTAGGACATGGCCCCGGCTTGCAAGCTATACATCTTGTGATAGGTTTCTCCTAGAGCCAAGAGTTCCTCATGGGTTCCACTCTCGATAATGCGCCCCTTATCCAAAACATAAATACAGTTGGCGTCTTGGATAGTAGAAAGACGGTGAGCGATGGCAATGGTTGTCCGTCCCTGTCTCATCTTAGCCAGAGAAGCTTGAACCAAACTTTCTGTTTCAGAGTCAATATTGGCTGTCGCTTCATCCAAAATCAGGATTTTAGGCTGACTGGCGACTGTTCTAGCAAAGGCTAGAAGCTGGCGCTGACCAGTTGAAAAACTCGAACCACGCTCGGAAACAGGTGCATTATATCCCTGAGGAAGTTCTTGAATAAAGGAATCTGCATCCACGAAGCTAGCTGCAGCCTGTACCTGCTCATCACTAAGATTTTGGTACATGGCGATATTGGACTTAATGGTTCCATGATAGAGGAAGGGATCCTGCAAGACTAGACCGATGTTTTTTCTCAGTTCTTCTTGACTGTAGTCGCGGATATCCACATCATCCAAGAGAACTCGCCCTGACTGGAATTCATAAAAGCGCATGAGGACATTGATAATAGACGATTTCCCTGAACCTGTATGACCTACAAAGGCAATGGTTTCGCCCTTGTTAACTGAAAAGGAAATATCATCCAGAATCGGATGTTTCCCATCATATGAGAAACACACATGTTCAAAACGGATATTGCCTTCTTGGACTTTGGCTTGCCCATCTTTTTGAAGAGGCTCATAGGTCCTCTCGTCAATCAAGGCAAATACACGGCCTGCAGAAACCATGGAAGTTTGCAGGGTTGAAAAGTTTTGCGTCACTTCAATTAAAGGGTCAAAGAGACGATTGATGTACTGGATAAAGGCATACATGGTTCCCGCCGTTATCCCGATAGAAAGACCACGATAACCAAAGTAGGCCATCAAGACCGCATAACCTAGGAGTTTCAGCAAACTCATAGCAGGACGCAAAAAGAGGGCATCCAAGGCTACAGAACGGTTGGCATAGACCAAGTGTTCTTGGTTAATTTCATCAAACTCTGACTGTAGGCGCTTCTCTTGATTAAAGGCCTGGATTATTCTGATTCCCTCAATGTTTTCGGCCAGCTTACTATTGATATCAGACAAGAGACTTCTGGTTTTCTCAATAATCTTGACTGATTTTTTACGGTAAAGATTGACCAAAAGGAAAATCAAGGGGAGAAAGAGCAAGACTAAAGCAGTCAAACGAAAATCCAACACCAACATGGTATAAAGAGTTGTCAGAAAGATGAAAACTGCTGAGATAAAGCTAGATAAAATCCCCGAAAACATATCGCTGATGGTCTCAGTATCATTGGTCAAACGAGAGACGATGGAGCCTGCTGGTGTCTTATCAAAATAAGACATGCCCAGCTTTTCCATATTGGCAAAGGCATCACGACGAATATCCCTAACAATACTGTAGGACACCCGCGCAAAGAGAAGATTGCCGACATACTGGACCAGAGTTTGTAGGATGTAAAGGCCATAGTAGGCCAGCAAAACGGTCACAGCGAGTTGATTGAGATTGCTGAGATACTGGTCGATAAAGTGGGAAGCCACAAGGGGAATGACACTTTTAATGACCGTCGTCGCTAGGAGAAAACTGAGTGCCAAAAAGGTCAGGAGACCGTAAGGCTTGAGATAGAACATCAAGCGCTTCAATACAGCCCATTGTTCTTGTTTATTCTGCATCTTCTTCTCCTTTCATTTCCAGCTGCTGAGACTGGTAGGTTTGGGCATACCAGCCATCCAAAGCTAGCAAGTCTTCGTGCCTGCCTCGTTCGATAATTTGACCATTTTGCAGGACTAAAATCAAATCTACATGGACAACCGCACTGAGGCGATGGGCAATGATAATGGTTGTCTTGTCCTTTCGCGTCTCCTTGAGGTTGTCGATAATCGCATACTCCGTCTTGGCATCCACGGCCGACAAAGAATCATCCAAAATCAAGATATCAGGGTCTAAAATCATAGCCCGACTCATGGCCAGACGCTGCTTTTGCCCACCAGAAAGACTGACTCCCTTTTCACCAATCAACGTATCAAACCCTTGAGGCATGGCTACAATGTCTTGGTATACTTGAGCTAGCTTAGTCGCTTCCTCGACCGCTGAAAGGGGCAAGTTAGGATTACCAAAGCGAATATTGTCTAAAATCGAAGTCGCAAAGAGGAACTGGTCCTGAGGAACATAGCCCATAAGACTACGAAGGTCTGTCAGACGATAGTCACGAATATCATGACCATTTAGATAAATGGCTCCCTTATCCACATCGTATTCTCGCAAGAGGAGTTTAATCAAGGACGTTTTTCCAGAGCCTGTCTGACCGACTAAGCCCAGAGTTTGCCCTTTTTCCAAACTAAAGTGAATATCCGTCAGTGTTTCCTCATTTTCAAAGGCAAAGCTGTCAATGGCATATTCCAAACGTCCATTTTCAATACCGTCCAGAGGAAACTCTGAGTCTTGTACAGGTGATTCCTGAGACAAAAGTTCCTCAATCCGCTGGTAAGAAACCTTCCCTCGCTGAGTAATATTAAAGAGGAAACCGATAGCCATAAGAGGCCAAACTAGCATATCCAAGTAGCTGATAAAGGTAACCAAATTCCCAACCGTAATCTGCCCTTTCTGAACCATCAAAGAGCCTACCAAGAGCGTTAAAACATAGGACGAACCAACAAATAAGAGAACCATGGGATCAAAGAGGCTATCGTATTTCATGGTTTGCAGGTTCTTTTGGAAGGTCAATTCATTGACTGCCT
>CAUOWW010000108.1:0-4301 GCA_963508345.1 uncultured bacterium | reverse complement strand
TTTGGCATGATTTTTTCTCCTTTATTTAACTTTCTGACAATTATTTTTTGTCAGTCGCTGGCGCCAATTGCATGAACATTTGACGTCCATCCATTTTAGCACGTTGTTCGATGATGGCAATATCTTGAGTTGCTTCAGCAAACTCGGCTAAAACTTTTGCACCAATCTCTTTATGGGTAATCATACGACCCTTAAAGCGAATAGATACCTTAACTTTATTTCCTTTTTCAAGGAATTTGCGTGCATTGCGAAGTTTTGTATCAAAGTCACCCTTGTCAATCGTTGGACTTAGACGAACTTCTTTCACAGTAACAACACTTTGTTTTTTACGTTGTTCTTTTTGCTTCTTCTGGTACTCAAATTTGAACTTACCGTAGTCCATAATTTTTGCAACAGGCGGTTTGGCTTGGGGTTGAATCAATACTAGGTCAACATTAGCGTTATCAGCCAAAGCTTGCGCTTCACTGAGTGGCTTGATGCCTAGCTGTTCTCCTTCAAGACCAATCAAGCGAACTTCACGTACACGAATCTCATCATTGATGAATAAGTCTTGCTTTGCTATGGTTTTCACCTCTTTTGTTTTATTAGAGAAAAACAATAGCGGACTCGTAAATATACAAGCCCGCACGTTATGATAGCGTTTCTTAGAAACTTTTCATCCGTAGGGCCAGGCAACTTAATGTCACAAGGCGAGAAGCTCTCACTTCTGCTTTTCTCAACTTTTATATGATACCAAGTTTTCTAGCCCTTGTCAAGATAAAAAGTTATTTTTTTGAAAGTTTCTGTTTGTATTTTGTCTTGGTTTCCGCATCAAAAAGAGAGAATCAAGTTGATTCCCTCTCTATGTTAGTTTTTACTTATTTTCCCTATAGGAAAGCTAGGATCTATTAAAAACTTCCTTTTTCCGTGAACTTCCCCATCTTTCGATAAATAGGATCCCCACTAACAAAAGGATAATCAGGCAAGGAAGTAAGACCATCCCCATACCCCAATTTAGATTGACATTATCAATCTGCTTAGGTAATCTTCCAGACAAAATCTCCACTGAACGCAAGTAAGTAAAGGGAATCAGATGTGCAATCTTTTGAAGAGGCTGAATTTTTTGAATACCAAACAATAAGCCAACAATCCCAATAAGTGAAAGAAAGAGGACAGGCATTTTTTGCTTGAAAAAGTAAGCAATCAAGTACACAACTTCCACAATGATGATAAAAGCTAAGAAAGCTAGTAACAAGCTAGGAAATAACACATCTTGTATCTTTCCAATAGTTACCTCTTGATTCACTAAGCTATAAATCGGGTAGGGATAATCTAACTGTCCAAAACCACTTATCAGACTTCCCACTAGAAAAGAAAATCCGCAGATTCCGATAAACAGCACAGTTACATAGCCCACTCCAACTCCAAGAGAAGACATTGCAAATGCCACTTTTGAAAAAGGATATAACTGAGCTGTGTCCAGATGATTTTGATATCTTTCTGCAAAAAGTTGTGTTAGCATAAAAATAATAGCAATCACAAACAAGGTTGGGATGATAGCCTCTAAAATCCAGACAATCTGATCAATCCCGTGGGTCGGAAACTCCAAAGTATGTGCTTTTATGTTCAAGGGATACAGGGCTTGGTAAATCTTTCGTTGGCGGTCAACCGCCATTTTAAAGTCAGAGCTAATAGTCGGGTTATTTGATATCCTTTCATAATTCTTCTCTTCATCTTGCCACTGCAAATAGTAGGCTTCTTTCCATCGCCCTTCTTTTAATAAAGTCAGAATTTCTGTCTTTTGAGTCGAAAGATTTTTTTGCCCGTCTAAAGTATTTTTAGCAATCTGGTATTCCTCCGAGCTGGTATCAGATATTTGGGAGAGTTTCTCTTCATATTCATTGATGATTCTCTCATCTTTTACAAGACTGGTTTCCAACTCGCTCTCCAAGCTGTGTGAGTTTGCAGTCCGACTATTTAAATAAAAGGTAACACCGAGTCCAGATACAAATAAAGCTAAGATAATCCAGTTTAAGCGACTTTTGAAAACTTTCTTTAATAAAAATTGGCTAATATCTTTCATAACGGAACCTCTTCTATCTGCCCCTGACGAATGGTTACGATGCTATCGCAAATCTCCACTAACTCCTCTTTGTAGTGAGAACTTAAAAGAACCAGCTGTTCTTGTCTATCGATTTGTGCTAGCCTATCAAAAAACTTCTGTCGATAATACTCATCTAAGCCATTTGTAATCTCATCCATAAGCCAGCATTTGGCCTGACTGAGGAAATACATGGCAATCACCAATCGTTGCTTCATACCTAAGGAATACTTGCGAATGGGAAGGTTGATATAGTCAGACATTTCCCAGTAATCAATTTCATCCCTCAAGTTCAGACCTGACTTCCAGATGTTTTTGATAAGACGAAGGTAATCCATCCCACTTAAGTTTTCATCCAGCCATTCAATACTCTCATAATAAAACAAAGAAGGAGAGACTGCGATATTTCCGCTACTTATAGGAATTAAATTGCTAATGGCGCGGAATAGTGTCGTCTTTCCAGAACCATTGATAGCAAGAACACCATAAATCCTACCCTTTTCAAATGTAAAATCAACATCTTGTAAGATGACTTGTCGCGTTTTTAAGGTCACATGAGTAAGCTGCAACATATCTAGCCCTCCTTTTTGGATTAATAGCCTCCGCTGGAGTAGTTTATTACCTCATAACGATTGTAATTCCAACCAGAACCAATTTTATATTCAGAATAGCTGTCATAACGATACCATAACAGGGAATTAATATAGTTATATCTCTGGCAATTCATACTAGACTTATAGTAGGTATTCCAATCATACCTATAAGTTTTAAGAACGCTCACAGCAGATATACTAGACTGAAAAAGACCAATAATCATAAACTAACTAATTAAACGATTTTTACTAATTTTTAATGGTTTTATATCATCAATATCGAATACGCTTTCATTATATCGTTTTTATCATTATTATGCAACAGATTTTTAGTTTATTTTACTAATATATAATATTTTTCCTTCCTATCGAACGCTTTCTATTTTCCAACTATTCCACCCTTTAAAGCGTATAGCTCCTTGCTGGTCCGTTCGGTAAACTTTACTATTGATAGTTTCCAGTCGTGTCAAAGTTTCCTGATGGGGGAGTTTGGTTCGATTGCTCTTTCCAACTGAAATGAGAGTCATCTCTGGTTTGAGCTGTTCTAGAAAGTCTGAACTTGATGACTTTTTAGAGCCATGTTGGCCAGCTTTCAAAACATCCACCTCTAGGTCAGGATAGTGCTTCAGCATGTCCTTCTCTCCTTTCTCCTCCAAATTTCCCGTGAAGAGAAAGTGCTTATCCAAAAGTTTCCCATACAGAACCAGGGAATCTTCATGATCTCCATCTCCAATTTTACTTGGAGATAGGACTTCTAACTGACTTCCAAAAATGGGTAAGTTCTCTCCTACTGTCACACTACGCACGTTAGTTTGAGTAGCCTGTAGTTCTGCCACAAATTCCTTCTGTTTCAGACTGCCTTTTGATACTAAAATTTCACCTACATGGAAAGCCTTGGCCACTTCCAACAAATCTCCAATATGCTCCTTGTCCGTGTTAGTCAAAATTAGCTGGTCAATCTTGGCCACTCCACGACTTTTAAGATAGGGAATCAAGGTTCGCTGGGCATTGCTGGTCGTCGCCTTTTCTTGCCATTTTTCGATTTTCTTATTAGATTCTGCCTTGCCACCTACATCTATGAGAATGGTTTTACCAGTTACATCCCGTAGGAAAATACTTTCCCCTTGCCCAACATCCAGCATGGTAATTTCATTTTCCAGTGGATGCTTGGTCAAGAAAAAGAGACCTGTAATCAATAAGCTCAATACTGCTAGCCTTTTAATGTTTTTCCTCAAATCATAGACCAAAGCCAAGGAAATTAACAATAGGATTAAAAGCCATGCATTGGGTTGTCCAAAAACCAAAGGTCTACTTGCCACCTGCGATACCAAGCGAATAATACCCTCCAACCATTCAAAGATAAAATTCAGCTGAATGACTGGATAAAGAAAGGAAAGGACAAATAAGATAGACAAGAGGGGTAAGAAGACCAAGTCAAAAAGAAAGGAAAAGACAAAGGTCAAGAGGATGGACCAAGGTTGAAATTCCGCAAAATAGAAGGACAGAATGGGCAATATTCCCAAGGAAATGACTAGACTTTCTCTGGCAATAGCCTTAAGCCCCTCCCCTTCTTTGCTGGTCATGGTCAAGATAAAAGCATAAGCGCAGGACAAGACTCCTCCTGCAGT
>CAUOWW010000107.1:0-4366 GCA_963508345.1 uncultured bacterium | reverse complement strand
TGTCCTTTCTCGAGCTTAGCTTTTCTTCAACCCACTACAGTTGACAAAGAGCCTATAATATTAATCAAAATAAAGCAAGTCTTTGCTGGTGCTTGTAAAGAGGTCGAATCCATTCTTAGTGACAACACCGCAGTCTTCGATACGGACACCGACTTTACTAGGGATATAGATACCTGGTTCAACAGAGAAGCACATGCCTTCTTCGATGACCATGTCGTTTCCTTCCATGATAGATGGGAATTCGTGGACATCCATACCGATACCGTGACCGAGACGGTGGTTGAAGTACTCGCCGTAACCAGCTTTTTCGATGACCTCACGGGCAGCGCGGTCCACTTCATGGGCAGTCACACCTGGTTTGATAAAGTCAAGAGCAGCTTGTTGAGCTTCAAGAGTCAAGTTATAAATGTCTTTCTTGAATTGGTCAGGTTTGCCGACTGCGACTGTACGAGTCATATCTGACGCATAGCCGTTGACTAGAACACCAAGGTCAAAGAGGAGAAGAGCATTATTTTCAACCTTGTTTGCTGCTGGAATGCCGTGTGGATTTGCAGCGTTATCGCCAGTCAAGACCATGGTATCAAAACTCATTTCATAGCCTTCACGTTTCATGGCAAAGTCAATTTGAGCGATGATATCTGTCTCGGTCTTATCAAGAGAAATATTATCAAAACCAACCTTAACAGCCTTGTCCGCATAGAGACCTGCAACCATCATTTTTTGCACTTCGTCAGCTGATTTGATGAGGCGCATGCGTTGGATACGAGGTGTGAGGTTGTCAAACTCGGCTGTTTCAAAAACAGTTTTTAAACCATGATATTTGGTTAAGATGAGATTGTCAAATTCAACAGCGACACGTTTGAAGTCAAGTTGTGGAAGAGCATGTTTCATTTTTTGCCATGGATTTTCAGAATCCACATAGCCCACAACTGGGAAGGAAACGGTGCTACTTGCACGTTCTACTTCAAGGGCTGGGACAAAGAGGAGAGGTTCCTGATCTGCTAGAACAAAAAGGAACATTTGGCGTTCATGGGGATCACTGTAAAAGCCAGTGAGGTAATTGATAGTGACGGGGTCAGATACGACAGCGACGTCTAGTTTTTCTGATTCAAGATATGTTACGATTTGTTGTAATTTAGACATATGCTACCTTCTTTCTACCCCTCTATTTTGGCAAAAAAAGAGAGAAAATGCAAGGGAGAAGGGTAAAAGAATAGACAAAAAGAACTCCGACAAGATAACAGAGTTCTTTGGTATAATTTCCTTTTGTTTAAGAAAAGTCAGCCTTGCTTTTGACGTCGCTGTATTCTTCAGCGATTTCTTGGCTGAGAATGTCCTCATAGGCAGGGAGTTGGATGTCCTGTCCGTATTTTTTCTTGAGGGCAGTAGTGACTAGGCGATAAGCCAGATTGGCATTACGAGAGAGGATAGGCCCGTGGAAGTAAGAACCAAAGACATTCTTATAATGAACCCCTTCGCCAACCTTTTCTTCGTTATTTCCATTTCCATAGACAACCTGTCCCAGCGGTTTTTGATCATCTGAGAGGAAGGTACGGCCCTGATGGTTTTCAAAACCATAGTAGGTTTCATCGAAATCTTCATTGTGAATCTTGATGTCCCCGATAAAACGGTTATTGGTCTGGTTGAGGGTGTAGTGGCCCATGACACCTAGCCCTTCGATACGTCTCCCTGAAGCTTCCACATAATATTGACCCAATAGTTGGAAACCACCACAGATAGCCAGAACCACACCGTCGTTTTGGATGTAGTTGTCAATGCTCTCTTTTTTAGCAGGTAGGTCGTCTGCAATGATACTCTGTTCAAAGTCTTGACCACCGCCAAAAAAGGCGATATCATAGTGGTTTTCATCAAAATCATCATGGAGAGAAACGATGTCAACCGTTACATGGGCCCCTAGTTTTTCAGCCACATACTTGAGCATGAGGATGTTTCCATTGTCCCCGTAGGTATTCATGAGGTTTCCATAGAGGTGGGCAATGTTGAGCTGATAAGGGTAAATGCCATCTTTTGAGGAAAGTGAAGTATAAACCATTAGTTCATCTCCTTTCTAACAATCTGACGACTAGCCAGCAGTTCGCGGAATTCAAGCATAGCAGTATAGGTAGCCAGGATATAGGCATGCTTGCAGTCTTGGTTCTCAATAGTCTTAAGAACTTGTTCCAGACTACTTGTTTCAGTGATTTTCTCAGCTGGATAGCCAGTCACTCGGAGACGACGTGCAATTTCAGAATGGCGAACACCGCCAGCGTTAATTTCTGGAATATCCATCTCAGTGATTTGTTCAAAATCAGCATCCCAGATCCAGCTAGTATCAATCCCATCAGCATAGTTGGCATTAAGGAGGACAGATAGACTAAATGGATAAGGTGCTAGTTTGATCATTTCGATAGCTTGAGTTGCACCGACTGGATTTTTAATCAAGACGAGGGTGCATTCCTTGTCACCGATATGGAAGGTTTCTTGGCGTCCAAAGACTGCACGGCTCTTATCAAATCCTTGCTTGATTAGTTGTGAATCTGCACCGAGGAAACGAGCAATAGCAACAGCAGCTAGGGCGTTGTAGATATTATAGAGACCACCGATTTGAATACCGTATTCTTGTCCATCAATGACAAAGCGCGAGCGATTGTTGGTCAACTCAACTAAGTCTGTCAAGCGATAGTCTAATTCAGGGCGTTTACATTCGCAGCCTTCACAGATATAGGCACCCAAGTTTGCATAGGTATTGTGCTCGTATTTGAGGATGCCTTGGCAGTCAGGACAGAGGATTCCTTCGGTATTATAGTGAGCCAGCTGGGCTGGACCTTTCTCCAAGTCAAAACCAAAATACTGTACAGGATTTGGAATAGCTGGCTTGTAGAAAAGTGGACTGTCTCCATTAAGGAGAACAGTAGCAGTAGGCACCTTACGAATAGCATCCAAAATCATCTTGTAAGTTGTGTAAATCTCACCATAGCGGTCCATCTGGTCACGGAAGATATTAGTGATAACAAATAGGCTTGGCTGGATATAGTCACAGATACGAGATAGACTGGCCTCGTCGATTTCTAGGACGGCAATATTTTTCCCAGTTTTTGAAGATTTGGCTGTTAAGAAGGTTGTCGCAATCCCTGTAATCATGTTAGCACCGCTTGGGTTGGTCAGAACCTGACCATAAACCTCTTTTAAAATGCCGACAGTGAGGGCAGTTGTCAAGGTTTTTCCGTTGGTTCCAGTGACCACGACAATCTCGTAGTTCTTAGCTAGGTTTTGTAAAATATCTTTATCAAATTGAAGGGCAAGTTTTCCTGGAAGGGTACTCCCACGACCAAGACGGCTTAAAATGAAGTGGGAAGAACGCCCAGCAAGAAGGCCCAAAGTAGTTTTTAAGTTCATGTTTCTATTATATCATAAAAGAGGGAAAAGACAGATTTGATACTCAATGAAAATCAAAGAGCAAACTAGGAAGCTAGCCGCAGGTTGCTCAAAGCACCGCTTTGAGGTTGCAGATAAAGCTGACGTGGTTTGAAGAGATTTTCGAAGAGTATGAGATTTCGCAGAAATGAAAACAGCCCTCAGAGGGCTGTTCGATACGATTAAATCTCAACTTAAATCGCAAACAAGTCATTCAAGTTTTCAGCCAAGGTTGGGTGAGTGAAGATTTGTTTTGTGAAGTAAGTGTAAGGAATCTTGTTGTCCATAGCAACAGTGATGATGTTGATGATTTCTTGAGAACCTTCTGAGAAGATGCTTGCTCCAAGAATTTCTTTTGTTTCAGTATTCACAACAGCTTTGAAGGCTCCACGAAGGTCACCATTTACATGACCACGAGGCATAGCTGCAACAGGGATTTCCTTAACAGCGTATGGAAGTTTCAAATCAGCTGCTTGGCTTTCAGTCAAACCAACTTGTGAAAGTGCAGGTGTGATGAACATAGTATTTGGTACATTGAGACGGTCTTCAAGTGTGTAGCTGCCATCTCCAGCAAGGTAGCTGTAGACAACACGGAAGTCATCAAGTGAAATGTAAGTAAATTGAAGGCCACCGTTGACATCTCCAACTGCAAAGACACCAGGAACGTTTGTTTGACAGTGTTTGTCTACTTTAATAGCGCCACGTTCAGTTAGTTCAATATCTGTATTTTCAAGATGAAGTGGTTCTACATTTGGTTTGCGTCCAGTTGAGTAGAGAAGGGCGTCGAAACGGTAAGTTTCGTTTTCAGTTACGAGGAGCACTTGGTCACCATCGTTTTTGATTTCAGTAGTGCGGATATTTTGAAGCAATTCAATACCGTCCTCTTCCATATATTGCTTAGCAAGAGCTGCGATGGAAGGTTCTGCACGAGGTAGGAAAGTATCCAAGGCAT
>CAUOWW010000106.1:0-4493 GCA_963508345.1 uncultured bacterium | reverse complement strand
ATAAAAATCTAACTTACTCAGCATTTCTTGAGATTGATACGGTGTATAATTGGGATAAAGAGATACATTTAAAAAACGGTTCAACACTTGTACTCTCGGTCCAAAATAACTATGGGCAAAAATATGAAAATGGACATTCGGAAGTTTTTCTACTAGATATTCTATATGTTCCAACTCTTGCGTATCTGTAAAAATCGCTGTATGAAATAAATTAACTGTTGCAATTTCACTAAACGATGTCGGTTTTGTATCCTTTTCTAATAAAATAGTTTGCCAATCCAAACCATTATAAAACCACCACAATTCTCTATATCTTGTTTTTAATGAATCATTCCACGGTTTATCTTTACCTTCAAAATGAATAATAGCAGGTTTATAGTTTTCATCCCAACTATTTAAAAACCACTCTGGCTTTTGAGCCCAATAACCCAATGTATCAAGTCCAACCATGAAATTATAATGAGGAGATACTTTCTTCCACTTATTTTCAAACAATAGATTTAAGACTCCCTGATCACCATAGACTTCTTGATGTTTTTCTGCAGTCAACTCTAAAAGATTTTGACAAATATTATCAGTTTTCCACTTATGAACATTTACCATCATCATTCCTGCATTAAAAATATTTTTATACCAACCATCTGGAACGGCGATTATATAATTTTCTTCAAAATCTTTCTGAAATAACGAATCTATGTTCCTATGAACAATCATATCACAGTCCAAATACAAGGCTCTATCTTCTTTCACAAATTCTGCAATAAAATAGCGAAAATAAGTCATATACTTGATGTGTTCATCAGGAGTAGAAAAATGCTTTGCTTTTTCTGCATCAATTTCTATATTCAAAATTTCACAGTTAAGTTTTTCTAATCTCTTCTCCATCAGATAAAACCACTCTTTGGGGATATCTTCATTAAAAATATAAAATTTCAAATCTCTATTATGGTAACAAATAGATTTAATAGTTGTTTCCATTTTGTCACGATAATTATTATCTGCCCCTAAAACGATTGCTTTTTTTGTATCCATAGCTCCAAATTATCTTCTTTCTTTTACAACAAGATTCCCATCATTATAAACCACACTGTTTGCCGGAATGTCATTGCGTATGAGACAGCCTGCTCCGATAATGGTATTGTCCCCAATCGTCACTCCTTTTAAAATCGTGACATTACTTCCTATCCAGCAATCTCTTCCAACTCTAATTGGTGCTGTGGTCCACTGCCATTTTTCTATCTTTTCAGCAGTATAAACATGGTCGTGGTCGTAAAAACGAACTCCTTCCCCCATCATAGTTCCGTTTCCGACTTCAATTCTTTCCATACAGTTAAAACTACACGAGTTATTGACAAAGACACCATCATGCAGTATTAACTTACCAGAAGGAAGACGAAAATTTTCAAAATTTCTACAGATAACGTTAGATCCAACAATGAAACTAGCCTTATCATCTATTTGAAATACATTCCAAGTCCCATCTTGGACAATTTTTTCTTGATGATTGACTCCCACTCTGACTTCATTCAGATACTCTCTCACTCTAGAAACCAATTTATCTGGTGTACTTGATAGAAAAACTTCTTGACCCTGATTGCCATGGACTGTATTGTCAAAAGCAAAGACAGGTTTCCCAGTCTGAACAAACTTGGAAACAATAGAATCAACCTCTTGAAAATGATTGATATCTAATAGGATGTCGCACATATTTACGAGAAAGTTTCGCTCTTGCTCATTTGTAACTGTTAGGAGACGGACATTGTGTTTAGTTTCTAAACGACGGATTTTATCCGAAAACTGGACAGGTGCTGCAATATGAAAACAGATATTTGGTAAGTTTTCTAGGAGATAATCCAACTCTTCAATCTGATCACTGACAGTCAAAATCAAGGCATCGCCTAATAGATGTTTTTTCTTCATTGTGTTATTTCTCTTAATTTTTCAATCATTGCTTGAATCTGGTCAACAGAATATACTTCCTGACCTACTTCATAAGATTTGGTATTTTCAAATGCTAAGATAGACTTGCCAAGTTTAGCAAATTGATTGAGAATCTCTTCTGTCTTTTCGCCATAATTAATATCTAAAAGGACTTGACAAGTATCGACCAGTTCATCATCGACATCCAGTAAATAATGGATACCATTAAAGATAGTCACATTTGGATAAACCAACAATTGTTGCAAACGATCACTGACCATAACTCTAGCAGCAATCTTAAACTGAATATCTGGCAAGGATTGAATCAATGTCTCCATTTGTTCGATATGATCCGAAGCAGTATAAATTAAACAAGCGAAAGGCTCTTTTGTAGGATAGATATGAGACTTCTGTAGCGGATGTAAGTGATAATTTTGTCCCAATTCTGTCCATTCAAGACCATGATAATACCACCAAACATCGCGATAGGTTTGGGCCGCTAAATCTTTCCACGGTTTCCTATGAGAAAGATAATGAATAATAGCAGGATAATCCTGATCAGAAGGTAATTGATAATCAGTGAATTGTTTATGAATGACAATATGATTATTATCAAAATCTAGTTCTAGCCATTTATTTTCAAAAAGCATATTTAAAATACTTTGATCAGCCTGATCCACATTATTATGCCATTCATTGGTTAAATCAATCAACTTTTGAGTTATATGCTCTTGCTTCCAAAGAGCATTATTAATCAAGAGAACACCTGCATTAAAGATTTCTCGACCAAAATAAGCCCTGCCTCCAAAATCTCGAATAGCAGCCAAAGGATAGTTCTGTAAATCTGTAGCAAATAAGCCATCTAGATTTTTTGTTACTACTAAATCGCAGTCTAAATAAAGAGCTTTGTCTTCTTTCACGAAATCAGCCACAAAATAACGCAAAAAAACAGTGTAACTGATATCTGTTTTATAACGCGAAATTTGCTCAGATGTGACCCGACAATTGATAATTTCTGAATCAAACTTTTCTAATCGTTTATTTAATTGTTTCAACCATTCATTAGGAAAATCACTATTAATCAGATAAAACCGAATAGAACGATTATGATAACAAATAGACTTGATAGTCGTTAAAACTTGGTCCACATAGCCATAGTTTGCTGCTAGTACAATGGCTTTCTTTTCTCTTTGTTCCTGTCTTGATAACTGATTTAAAAGAGTTCTTTTCATTTCAAACTCTTTATACGTTGCTGTATCGGATAAACCACTAGCTTGACCGTTCGCGAGACTGACTTCCAACATCTGACGATAAACTGCCAAGTGCTTCTCAAGAGGATAACCCATATTAGCTAGTAAAGTAATACGCTCAGACATAGCATCAACCAAGGCATGCATCCACTTTTCTGTCCAAATTCTGGAACTACTTCCCTCTCTTTGGCGATAAGCATATAAACCTTTATTCAAATAAATTGTCTTCTCAGCAAGTAAGTAAATCTTTTGATTGAGATAACCATCTTCTCCTAACTTACCTATATCAAAACGTAAGTGCTTAACCAAATCTGCCTTATAAAGTTTTCCCCAAACAGATATCAAAGCGAAACTCTTCATTTCTTGAGACTCATACAAGTTTTCAAAGATAGAAACATTGTCATAGACTTTCTCATAATAGGAATCTCCAAATATATGGAAGTAGTACATTCCCTCAGCTTCATTAAAAGAGTAATAATTTCCAACCGCAATATCAGCCTGATACTCCGTTATTTTTTTATATAGGTTTTCGACATAATCTAACTCGACCCAATCATCCGAATCAACAAAGGTCACATAAGTTCCAGTCATTCGATCTAAGCCTATATTTCTTGCTTCCGATTGACCACCATTCTCTTTATCAATATAGACAATTCGATTATCTTTTTGTGCATACTCTTGACAAATTATTCCTGAATTATCTGTAGAGCCATCATTGATAACAATAATTTCAAGATTTTTATAAGTTTGGTTAACTAAACTATCTAAGCATTTATCTAAGTAATGTTCAACATTATAAACTGGTACAATTACCGTAATTTTTTCGGTCATGAAGCTATTCTCCTTTCCTAATATTATAACATTTTTCACGCTATTTTTCAGCTTCTATTCACTTTTAATATCAAAAAATCCCCTGGATGATTTTTCATCCAAGGGATTCTTCATAGATCGAAATAATAATACTTTCTATGTATTTTTAATCTGATTACTCTTCATCATCACGTTTACGGCGTTTTGCAAACAGACCTAAACCAGTCACAGCTGCCAAAGCTCCAAGGAGTGCAGATGACTTAGAAGCTTCTGTACCTGTATTTGGCAATTGCTGTCTTGACTTAGCTGCTGATTCTGATGGTGTTTCAGAAGATACTGTGTCTACTGACGCTGACTCAGAGGCGCTTGTTGACACTGACTCTGACGCAGTTGTGCTGCCTGATTCTGATGCACTTGTTGATGCTGACTCAGATGCTGATGTACTTGCTGATTCTGACGCACTTGTTGATGCTGACTCAGATGCTGATGTACTTGCTGATTCTGACGCACTTG
>CAUOWW010000105.1:0-4611 GCA_963508345.1 uncultured bacterium | reverse complement strand
GAAGTTTGTACGACTTGTTGGGCCAAAACGTTAGAGCAAAGGCGCATATTGGACAACATATTGAGCCCTTCGATATAGCCTTTAACGTGTGTCTTAGGACCAGACAAGACCATCCAACCCACACGAAAACCAGCGATACGGTGGGATTTTGATAGACCATTCATGCTGACACAGAAAACATCTGGTGCCAAGCTCGCCACAGGCGTATGCACATGTCCATCCATAACCATGCGGTCGTAAATTTCATCCGCAAAGATAATCAAATCGTTTTGACGGGCAATCTCAATAATCTCCAGCAAGAGTTCCTTAGGATAAAGGGCTCCAGTTGGGTTATTTGGATTGATAAGGACGATTGCCTTGGTATTGGAAGTGATTTTTGACTTGATATCATCAATATCTGGGTACCATTCGGCAGCTTCATCACAGATATAGTGAACGGCATTTCCTCCAGCTAGACTGACAGCTGCTGTCCAGAGAGGATAGTCTGGCATTGGTACCAAGACTTCATCCCCATTGTCCAAAAGCCCCTGCATAGACATGACAATCAACTCACTGACACCATTTCCAAGGTAGATATCATCAATATCTACGTTTGGAAATTTTTTCAATTGGCAATACTGCATGATAGCCTTACGGGCTGAGAAAATCCCCTTGGAATCAGAATATCCTTCACTATCACGCGCATTCATAATCAAGTCATGAATGACCTCGTCTGGCGCTGTAAAGCCAAATTCTGCTGGATTTCCTGTATTCAGACGTAAAATCTTTTCTCCGTTTGCTCGCATCCGCATGGCTTCTTCCAAAACAGGGCCACGGATATCATAAGCAACATGCTCTAACTTACTAGACTTGTTATATTCTTTCATCTTGTTTCCTCAATTCATCAGGATAGTAACATTATACCACTAGAAAGAGAATGCGACAAGTTTGCTGAAATGTGTTACTAGATTCGTATAGAAGAAAAACCTCACTAAAAGCGAGGTCAAGACAGGGGAAATAGCAGGAATTTTGCCAAAGACAGATCACATACCAAAAGATAAACCTAGAAAAAGCAAGCCTAAAAAGGAGTCATAAAGAAGATTGAACATGAGGAAAAGCCCCCATATCGTCAAGTAATCCCAACGCCCACTTCGTTTAGCAACTAGGAATAAAAACAGATGGTAGAGTACATGAAAGACTAAAAAGCCGATAAAACCTGGATAAATAAGGGGAATCAGTCTCTCTAATTGCCAGATTATGACAACTTCTACCAAGACTGAAACTAGGATGATTGCATAATAAAGGAAATTTGATTTTTGAAAAGAGTTTTTCATCATTCTCCCTCCCTTCACTTTTTTCCTGCTATCCTTTCTTTTATTTTATCATATATTTATATAGATTTTGAGCACTAACATTCTTTTAAAAAATACTTTTTTTGCTTTACTTCTATAGTGAAAAGGTTTACAATTATAGTAAGAAAATTTCAGGAGGTTTCATTATGGCACAACGTTACCAAAATATTATGGTCGCAATCGATGGTTCTAAAGAAGCGGACTTGGCTTTTGTCAAGGGAGTTCATTCTGCTCTACGAAACGACGCTAAACTCACCATCGCACATGTCATTGACACACGCGCACTCCAAAGCGTATCCACCTTTGATGCTGAAGTTTACGAAGAACTCCAAGTCGACGCTGAAAGTCTAATGAAAGAGTACGAAAAACGTGCTAAAGATGCTGGTGTGACAGATGTTCATATCGTCATTGAAATGGGAAATCCAAAAACCCTCTTGGCACGTACTATTCCAGATGCTGAAGAAGTGGACCTCATCCTCGTTGGCGCAACTGGTCTCAACGCCTTTGAACGCCTCTTGGTCGGCTCTTCATCTGAATACATTCTCCGCCATGCTAAGGTCGATTTGCTGGTTGTGAGAGAACAAGAAAAAACCTTATAGTCACGAAGAAAAGGAGCTCAGCGCTCCTTTTTGTTTACTATTTATACTCTTCGAAAATCTCTTCAAACCACGTCAACGTCACCTTGCCGTACTCAAGTACAGCCTGCGGCTAGTTTCCTAGTTTGCTCTTTGATTTTCATTGAGTATTATTTCTCTCTTTATGGCGTTCATAAGCCTTGAGCTGGCGCTGCAGTTCCTTTTTAATAGCAAGTTCTGGAGCATATTTTTCTTCCCAATCATCTGGTTTTAAGATTTTGTGGGTCACTGGATCAAAATGAGCCTTGCCATCTGGGAAAATTTTCCCCATATTGGCCTGATGGACAATGTCAAAAATACGTTCTGGGTCCACCCCCATCAAGACAAAACTACCGTAGGTGAAGTAAAGCGTATCAATCAAGGCATCCACCTGCCCTATCAAATCTTGCTGAGCAGGCGTCTTCTTAGCTACTTTATCTGCTGCCTTATCAAGGGCTTGATGAAGTTGCGATAGAGCTTGACCAAAATCCTCTTCAGAAGGGCTGGCAGCTCGAACAAACTCCACCAATTCTTCTATTTTAAAGCCAGCCCTGTGGGTTGCACCTTCTAAATCCCAAGCTCGAGGTTCTTCTTGGGTCCGTTCATCCATCATGTGGTGGAAGGTCTTGACCTTATTGAAATGATAGTCACGGCTGACAAAGACTTTTTCTGAGGCCAGAACACCAAAATGTTCCAGGGCCTTGTGGATTCCGTCTTGCTGATTGCTGGTCGTAATGTGCTTGGCAACTTCCTTGACACTGCTACTACCATTTCCCATAGCGACCGACATACCGACACCCGCCAGCATTTCTAGGTCGTTATCTGAGTCACCAAAGGCCATGACTTGGTTGAGATCAAAACCATATTCTTTCCCGACTCGGCGTATGCCTTCCAATTTAGAGTTTCCTTGATTGATGACATCTGCTGCAAAAGGATTGCTACGTGTCAATTTCAAGTCTTCAAAATCAGCTGCCGCCTTCTCAGATTCTTCTGGCGTCATCAACATCAAAACTTGGTAGATAGGCTGATTCATCAGATGAAGCAGGTCTTCTTCCTTTTGGGGAACAACCTTGCTGACCATACAATTAAAGGAATGACTCACCGTACGAGTTAAAACGGAGGGAACGAAGCGACTGATTCGTTGGGAAAAAGAACCCAAACCAAAGGACATGATTTTAGAACCCAACATGGCATCCTTGGTCCCTAGGGCAATCTCCTTGCCCTCTTTTTTAGCATAAGTAATGAGCTGGCGCAAGTGTAACTTGGAAATAGGGCTCATGAACAAGACTCTATCTTTAGTAAAGATATACTGGCCATTGTAGGTTACCGCAAAATCCAGATCCAAATCGTCCATCAATTCCTTAACAAAAAAAGGTCCTCGACCTGTCGCTACGCCGACAAGCACCCCTTGTTCTTTGACAATTTTAATCGCGTCCTTAGTGGATTTCAAAACACTCTTGCGATCGTTGACCAAGGTTCCATCGATATCAAAAAAAACAGCTTTGACTTCCATCCTATCCCAATCTCCCCTTTTGTGATACAATGATTATACCACATTTCAGAAAGAGTGAGTAAATCATGCCTAAGAAAATCCTTGTTTTACATACGGGTGGGACTATTTCCATGCAGGCCGATGCTTCTGGCGCTGTTGTGACGAGTTCAGATAATCCCATGAACCATGTATCCAACCCACTTGAAGGAATCCAAGTCCACGCCTTGGACTTGTTTAACCTGCCGAGCCCCCATATCAAACCCAAGCATATGCTGGCCCTCTACCAGAAAATTAAAGAGGAAGCGGCTAACTACGATGGAGTGGTGATCACACACGGGACCGATACTTTAGAGGAAACAGCCTATTTCCTTGATACCATGGAAGTTCCCCATATGCCTATCGTTCTAACAGGGGCCATGCGCAGCTCTAACGAACTCGGTAGTGACGGTGTTTATAATTATCTGAGTGCTTTGCGGGTAGCTAGCGATGACAAGGCTGCTGACAAAGGAGTTTTGGTTGTTATGAACGATGAAATCCACGCTGCCAAGTATGTCACCAAAACACATACGACCAACGTCAGCACCTTCCAGACTCCAACACACGGGCCACTTGGTCTGATCATGAAACAGGAAATACTCTACTTTAAAACAGCTGAACCTCGTGTCCGCTTTGACCTTAATCACATACAAGGCTTAGTCCCTATCATCTCTGCTTATGCTGGTATGACAGATGAGCTGATTGATATGCTGGATTTGGAACAATTGGACGGTTTGATTATCCAAGCCTTCGGAGCTGGTAATATTCCCAAAGAAACGGCTCAAAAATTAGAAAGCCTTCTGAAAAGAGGAATCCCAGTCGCCCTGGTTTCACGATGCTTTAACGGTATCGCAGAACCTGTTTATGCCTACCAAGGTGGGGGCGTACAGTTGCAAAAATCTGGTGTCTTCTTTGTCAAAGAACTTAACGCCCAAAAAGCTCGCCTGAAACTCCTCATTGCCCTCAATGCTGGACTAACAGGACAGGCTTTGAAAGACTATATGGAAGGCTAATTCCCTTCTCTAAAAACAAATCAGGAAATCTTCACGATTCCCTGATTTTTTCTATTTACGTTTTCGTGTTGAACGACGTTCTGTCAAACCATGAGGTAAGAGAACTTCACGTTCTTCCAACTCTT
>CAUOWW010000104.1:0-4671 GCA_963508345.1 uncultured bacterium | reverse complement strand
TAATCCGACAAAAACCAGATGTCGGTTTTAAAATCCCTGTCAGCATTTTGATGGTGGTTGACTTCCCAGCACCATTTGCCCCGATAAATCCTAAAATCTGCCCTTTTGGAACTTCAAAGGTTAAATCCTTGACCGCTTCAAAGGTCTGCTTTTCAGGATGAATAAAGGAGCGCAAAGCTCCCTTCAAGCCTGGTTCCTTAACAGTCTTCACAAAATTTTTCTGAAGATGTTCCACTTCTATCATTGCCATATCTATCTCCCTATCGCAAGGAATAGCAACATTGTGTTTTTAACTACAAATATTCTAAATCCTTACTTTCTACACCTTCTACATTTTATTATTACAGAAAGCTTTATACCAACCTATTATAGTCCAATAAAAACTAGAATGCAAGCGTTTGCCTAAAATTTGTGAAATTGAAAATTTTTCTCTTAAAATAATACTTTTAATCAAAAATTCTGGCTTAATAGTCTCCTTAAAACACCAAAAAACCTGCCAAAGGGGCAGGCTGGTGGCTAAGAAAAAGAATTTTTTTAATCGAAAAAACTCACGATTCTACTGTTCATCCTTCAGCATTTAATTATTGTCATCAGTCTAAAATGATTTCTAACCCCTCAACTACTCTTTAAAAAATCTTCAATCTGAGAAACTATTTCATTACTTTGATAATGATAGATGTCGTGTGGTGTATCCATATAGATGACTTTTACGTTAGACTGTTCACTAGCAAATTTCTCTGCAAAATGCTGCCATTCTGATTGGCTAAAACTAGTGCCTTGACCATTAGACACCAGTAGTAAGGTGGGAATTTTCGGATTAATGTTTGAGGAAACTTTCTTGGCATTTTCCTTTACCGTTTGGGATTCATGAAGCATGGCTTGTGACATCAACTGCTTATAAGCTAGAAGTTTATATTGTTTTCGTTCACTTTCGATCAGAGTTGGATTTTTTATATAAAAGGACTCAGGGAAGTAGCGTAATAAACCAATCTTGCTGCTCCAAAATGCCACAGTGATTAAGGCCTGATTTTGCTTTAAATTCTCATAACTAGCTGGCAGTGCCCAATCTAACCCAACCAAGGTTTTCACTTCATCAGGATATTTTTCCTGCCAAGCTAAACTCTCAAGACTAGCCATGGAATGAGACAAAATGATAAAAGGACCTTTGACATTTGCTTGTGAAAGAGCTTGACCCGTCTCAGACAAAACCTCCATCACATCTCTTGAATGATTGCTATCATCACTATAACCATACCCTGCTCGCTCCACGATGACTACCTTATACCGTTTCGAAAAGGATTCCGATACTTCTTTAAAGTCCAATATAGGAGAAGCAATACCAGCACCTGAGAGAACTACTATAGTCTCAAGACCATCCCCTTCAACGTAAACATTTATTTGATGTCCATTGACGAGAACTTGTTGTCCCATAGGTGTCAGTGAAGCTTGTTCCTTTTCCAAACTGATACGGTGAAAGATGAATGTAGCCGCTAGAAACAAAAGAATGAAACTAAGAAAGGCAAGAAACCATTTTTTCAGTATTTTCATAGCATTATTGTACAAAAAATAGGTCCTTTTAGCAACTTAATATTGATTCTTCTACAATATATTCAGACACAAAAAACCCACCCAATGGGCAGGTTTCATCTGTATTATTCAGCTAGATTAAGCTTTACCTTCTGAACCGAATACGTCGATACGTTCTTCAACTGATGCTTGGATAGCTTTTACACCGTCAGCCAAGAATTTACGTGGGTCGAAGAGTTTCTTCTTGTCGTATTCTGCTTCGTTTGCTTCGTAGTCACGAGCAAATTTACGAGTTGCGTTAGCGAATGCGATTTGGCATTCTGTGTTAACGTTAACCTTCGCAACACCAAGTTTGATAGCTGCTTGGATTTGCTCATCAGGAATACCTGATCCACCGTGCAATACGATTGGGAATCCTGGAAGAGCTTCTGTCAATTTTTGCAAGTGGTCAAGGTCAAGACCTTCCCAGTTTGCTGGGTAAGGACCGTGGATGTTACCGATACCAGCTGCCAAGAAGTCGATACCAGTTTCAACCATTGCTTTAGCGTCTTCGATTGGAGCCAATTCACCTTTACCGATGATTCCGTCTTCTTCACCACCGATAGTACCAACTTCAGCTTCTACTGAGATACCTTTAGCGTGTGCTTTTTCAACAACTTCTTTAGCCAATTTAAGGTTTTCTTCAACTGGAAGGTGTGAACCGTCAAACATGATTGAAGTGTAACCAACTTCGATACACTCAAGTGCATCTTCGTAGTGACCGTGGTCAAGGTGGATAGCTACTGGTACAGTGATACCCATTGATTCAACAAGGTTAGCGATCAAGTTGCGAGCAACTTTGTAACCACCCATGTATTTAGCAGCACCCATTGAAGTTTGGATCAAAACTGGAGCTTTTTTAGCTTCTGCTGCACGCAAGATAGCTTGAGTCCACTCAAGGTTGTTTGTGTTAAATCCACCAACTGCATAACCGTTGTCACGAGCTGCTTGGACAAATTTTTCTGCTGAAACGATTGCCATTTTATCAGGCCTCCTGTATATTTTTATGGGACTTCCCATTTACATTGTTCATTTTATCACTTTTTGACAAAAAAATCTAGTTTTTCCCGTAGTTTCGATTGAATTTCTTCTAGCTTCATCTATGTAACCCCTTTCTCGCTCTAGTCTTTGCCAACTTTTGGAAAAGCTATAAAGAAGGTTAAGCGATTCTCCTCCATCTCGAAACGATATGGTAATTTTTCATGTTCTAATAGACTCTTAACCACAAAGAGCCCCATCCCAGAACCCTTGGCCTTGCGACTAGCATTATCAGAAAAAGACTGGGCTAGTTTTTCTTGTTCTTCTGGACTGCAGCTATTTTCTATAAAAAGTTCCCCTTCTCTTTCTCCAATACGAACTAAGCCACCTGAGACAGAGTGCTTGATAGCATTGCTAATGAGGTTAGACAGGATTAACTTCATAACTGATGGATTTAGATAAGTCTGCTGATGGGTCAAACTATTGGCTATCTGGAGTTCTCTTTCCTTGGCGAGCAAGGCATAATCCTTAACCAGACTTTGCGTCATCTGGTGTAAGTCAATCTTTTCCCTATCATCTCGTAATTCCTGCACAGACGAGAGAGAAAGTATCTGGAGAACGTGATGATTGAGCTCATCCACAATTCCTAAGGCAACTCCCAGATAGCGGTCTCTGTCCTTATAACGACCGACATTTTCTTTCATGTTTTCGATCAGGATTTTCAAACTAGCCAGCGGTGTTTTCAATTCATGAGAAGCACCTCGTAGGAATTCGACCTTCATCTTTTCCAGCTGGAGAATGGCTTCATTCTTGTCATGCAAGTCCGCAATGACAGTTAAAAGGTGCTGGTAAAGGCTATTGATTTGTTCCTTGAGATCACCAATCTCATCCTTGGAATCCACGCGCAATCGCACTTGGTCATCTAGTTCCATCATACGAAGGGTCACCCGCTTGATTTCCAAAATCGGGGCAACAATGGTCCTAGCGTAGATATAGGCTACCAAGAGGGAAATTAGAAAGGATGCCAGCAAGGTATAGGGAAGAAACTGGAGACTGATTTGCTCTGCTTCCTTTTGCAAATCCATGGACGCTAGAAACTGGAGAGTCATAGTCCCACTATCTTGCGTTTTTACCTCGCGTTCTTCAATGAAGAGTGAAGTTGTCTGGCGAGCTGTATCTAGTGGAAAATTATCCTTAACTTCTAACTTGTCCTCAGTCATCTCTCCCTTTACTGTACCCTTGATCTCACTGGTCTGGGAATACAAGTCTAAGACTTGCTCGATACTTTGCCTATCTTTCCCTTCTAGGGACTGGGCAATGGCTGTCGCTTTCTGGCCAATGGTTTCCTGACGGTGGCTCAGATAAGTCGAGGGAAAGAGAAAATAAATGGCTAAATGAAGGCAGATAACCAGAACACTAAAAATCGAGAAGGTATAGATAAATATCTTTGTAAATAAACCTGTTCGTTTCATTTTCGCTCCAATTTATAACCAACATTGCGCACAGTGAGGATACAATCCAAGTCTAGCTTTTTCCGCAGTTCCTTGATATAAACATCAATGACACGGTCAAAGGGAACCTCATCTGTCACCTTCCAGACAGCATCGATTATCTGAGAACGAGTCAAGGCTCGTCCTTCATTTTTAACCAGATAGTCCAGAATTTCCAACTCTTTGGCATTGATGGCTACTTCCTCACCTGCGAGGCTGGCACTGTAGCTCTCAAAATCCACCCTGGCATCTTTATAGGAGAAGATTCGTCCTGTATCATAGTAGCGCTTGAAAATCGCGTCTATCCTCACTTTTAAGAGGGACAGAGAAAAAGGCTTTTCCAGATAGCCATCTGCCAGAGATGCAAAAGCACTCATCTTGTATTCCTCATCCTGAAAGGCTGTTAACATCAAGACAGGAACCTGACTGGTTTTACGAATCTCAGCTAGGACTTCCAGACCATTGAGCTTAGGCATCTGGATATCCAGTAAAACCAAGGCTACCTCATAGCTAGAAAATTGCTCCAGGGCTTCCTGACCGTCCGCTGCCTCAATGGTTTCATAACCGCAATCCGTCAAATAATCACTGATCCCCTCACGGATCATCTCTTCATCTTCTACAATTAAAATTTTCATAG
>CAUOWW010000103.1:0-4762 GCA_963508345.1 uncultured bacterium | reverse complement strand
ATGGCAATCACTTCCACTATATTCCTAAGAGTGACTTGTCTGCTAGTGAATTAGCTGCTGCCCAAGCCTTCTTATCTGGAAAAGGTGGTCAATTAAGTACGGTTGAATATCGTTCAAGCAGAGCTGAAACAAGATCTAGTGTGAGAACGAGTCAATCTGAGACACCTCAAAATCCTGCAACAGCTCCTGAAAGTCAAAGTGAAGATTTAGCTAGTCTCCTTCAAGAATTGTACGCTTTGCCCCTTAACCAACGTCATGTGGAGTCTGATGGCTTAGTATTTGACCCAGCACAGATTACAAAACGTACTGCAAATGGTGTGGCAGTTCCTCACGGAGATCATTTCCATTTCATTCCTTATTCGCAAATGTCTGCTTTGGAAGAAAAATTGGCTCGAAATCTGCCAATTGGAGGCCAGCCAGTTCAAAGTCATTCTGACAATCCGAAACCAAGCAGTCCTGAGAAACCAAGTTTAACACCAAGTTCAACGATTAGACCAAACTTTAATCTCAATACGCAGGCAATAAATCGAGGGACTGGAGGCGCTTATACAACAGATGATGGGTATGTCTTTAGTCCGACAGATGTGATTGAAGATACAGGAGATGCTTTTGTTGTACCGCACGGCAATCATTTCCACTATATACCTAAGAGTGATTTGTCAGCAGGAGAATTGGCTGCTGCCCAAGCCTATTGGAATGGGAAACAAGGCTCACATTCTACTGCAAGTTCAAGTAAACCAAGTAGTGATAATGCTAAACCAGCCCAACCAAGTTTGACAGAGACACCAAATCTGACTGTTACTCCAACTTATCATCAAAATCAAGGGGAAGACATTTCAACACTTTTAAGTGAATTGTATGCCAAACCTTTATCAGAACGCCATGTGGAATCGGATGGACTAGTCTTTGATCCGGCACAAATCATCAAACGTACTGCAAATGGTGTCGCAGTGCCTCACGGAGACCATTATCACTTTATCCCTTATTCACAAATGTCTGATTTAGAGCAGAAGATTGCTAGAATAATTCCGTTAAAAGGTCAAAATGGATTAAATCAAATTGGTACAGATATTAAACCTTTAGTATCAAAAGAAGTAGTTCATAAGTTCTTAGGACAACCAATCAAAGCTTACGGAAAAGGTTTAGATGGTAAACCTTATGATACGAGTGATGGATACGTATTTACCAAAGATTCCATCGATTCTGTTGATAAATCAGGTGTTATTGCTAAACACGGAGATCATTTCCATTATATGGGGTATGGTGAATTAGAACAATTCGAGTTGGATGAGGTTGCTAAATGGATTCAAGAGACTGGTAAAAATCCAGATGATATCGTTTCTTCAGTTCACTCAGATGAGAAGGAAAGACCAAAGTTTGATTATAAAAAAGTAACTAATAAGATTTCTAGAAATAGTAAAATTGGTTATATAATCAATGAAGATGGTAAAGATTATTTTTATTCACGTGAAGAACTAGATCTTACTCAAATAGCTTTTTCTGAGCAGGAACTAATGCTTAAAGATAAAGATAATTATCGTTATGATATTGTAGAAACAGAAATTAAACCAAGATTAGCTGTTGATGTGTCTAGCTTGCCTATGCATGCAGCCAATACTACGTATGATACTGGAACTTCCTTCATTATTCCGCATATCGACCACATTCACGTCGTACCTTATTCTTGGTTAAATAGTGAGCAAATAGCAACTATAAAATATGTAATGCAGCATCCTGATGTGCGTCCTGAAGTTTGGTCAAAACCAGGTCATGATGATGCTGGATCTGTTATTGCTAATGTAACTCCTCTTGAAAAACGTCCTGGAATGAAGAACTGGCAAATTATCCATTCTGCGGAAGAAGTTCAGAAAGCACTTAAAGAAGGCAAGTTTGCAACTCCTGATGGATATATTTTTGATCCTCAGGATGTATTGGCAAAGGGAACCTATATTTGGGCAGATAAATCTTTCAGTATTCCAAAAGCTAGCGGTGATTCATTGAGAAGTATCAATCAGTCTGATTTATCAGAGAAAGAGTGGAAACAAGCTCAAGAGTTGATAGCTAAAAGAAATGAAGAAAAAGAAACAACAAATGGTTCTTCTAGTTCACATCTAGTTTCTTCAGATAAGAAATCGGAAACAAAGAAAGAAGAAGCTGATTCAGGTAAAGTTGATGAGAAATCAAAGGATAGCACACCTCAAAATGAGGCAGATACGCCTGTCAATAATCCTTCGGTTGAAAAAGACAAACCTAAAGCAGAAGAAAATAAAGAAGATGATTACGATGATATACCAGATTATGGATTAGATAAGGCCACTTTAAAAGATCATATAAATAAAATATCACAAATTGCTCAAATTGATTCTAAATACCTTATTTTTTCTTCAGAAGGTGTTCAATTTTATAATAAGAATGGAGATTTAGTAACCTATGATATTAAAACTCTTAAGCAAATTAAACCTTAGAATATTTTGACTAATGATAATCTAGTTGAAAGGATATTGTTCTATTATTTGGATAGAATAATGTCCTTTTATTTATTGATAGTATAGATGAAATTTCTTGTCTAAAAAACTAAGAAAGGAGTTTTAAAGTAATAATTTTATTATCTTTCACTAAAAAACTTGACAGATAATCTTAAAAGAGGTAGAATGTTTACTAGTTAATTAAATGGTTAAATAACTGGTTTAGAAAAACTGCTTAACCGAGAAAAAGAAGTTAAGAAATAGCTTTAAAACTTATTGAAATGAGGAAATTATGAAATTAAGTAAAAAATATATAGCAGCTGGCTCAGCTGTTATCGTATCCTTGAGTCTTTGTGCCTATGCGCTGAATCAGCATCGCTCACAAGAAAATAAGGACAATAATCGGGTCTCTTATGTGGATGGTAGCCAGTCCAGTCAGAAAACTGAAAACTTGACGCCAAATCAGGTTAGTCAAAAAGAAGGAATTCAGGCTGAACAAATCGTCATCAAGATTACGGATCAAGGTTATGTGACCTCTCATGGAGACCATTATCATTACTATAATGGCAAGGTTCCTTATGATGCTATCATCAGTGAAGAACTGCTGATGAAAGATCCGAATTATCAGTTGAAGGATGCAGACATTGTCAATGAAATCAAGGGTGGCTATGTGATTAAGGTAGATGGGAAATACTATGTCTACCTTAAAGATGCAGCTCATGCTGATAATGTTCGGACGAAAGATGAAATCAACCGTCAAAAACAAGAACATGGTAAAGACGAGAAAGGACCTAGCGCAGAAGTATCAGTAGCTAAGTTACAGGGACGTTATACTACCGATGACGGTTATGTCTTTAACGCTTCAGATATCATTAAAGATACAGGTGATGGTTATATAGTACCACATGGTGGTCACTATCATTTCATTCCTAAGAGTGACTTGTCGGCAGGTGAATTAGCAGCCGCAAAAGCATATTTATCAGGGAATACTACAGCTCTCAGTCAACCTTTATCAGTGACACAGAATAATGGTGTTACTGCAGCAGATGATGGTTATGTCTTTAACCCTAATGACATTGTCAGAGATACAGGTGATGCTTATATAGTAAGACATGGGGACCACTATCATTATATTCCTAAGTCATCTCTTAACAATCTCCCATCACACTCTAACACGGAAGAGGTAGGAAGTTCTTCTAGTTCTGTATTAAGTAATCCGTCACCACATGTCCACCATGAGGACGAAGATGATCATGGTTTTGATGCTAATCGAATTATAAGTGAAGATTCAGAAGGTTTTGTCATGACCCATGGTGACCACAATCATTACTTCTTCAAGAAGGATTTGACACCAGAACAAATCAAGGCAGCACAAGATCATTTGAGAGGTAAAACGCCAGTAACACCAAGTCCAGCACATGATGACGATGATGATCATGATGAAGATGCACATGGTCATCACCATGAAGAAGATGGTCATGGTTTTGATGCCAATCGAATTATCAGTGAGGATGCGGCAGGCTTTGTCATGACCCATGGTGACCACAATCATTACTTCTTTAAGAAGGATTTGACACCTGAGCAAATTAAGGCAGCACAAGATCATTTGAGAGGTAAAACGTCAGTAACACCAAGTCCAGCACATGATGACGATGATGATCATGATGAAGAAGCACATGGTCATCACCATGAAGCACATGGTCATGGTTTTGATGCTGATAGAGTCATTAGTGAAGACGCTGCTGGTTTCATCATGAGCCATGGCGACCATAATCATTACTTCTTTAAGAAGGATTTGACACCAGAACAAATCAAGGTAGCACAAGATCATTTGAGAGGTAAAACGCCAGTAACACCAAGTCCAGCACATGATGACGATGACGATCATGATGAAGAAGCACATGGTCATCACCATGAAGAACACGGCCATGGTTTTGATGCCAATCGAGTTATCAGTGAAGATGATCAAGGATTTGTTATGTCCCACGGTGACCACAATCATTATTTCTTCAAGAAAGATTTGACAGCAGAGCAAATCAAGGCGGCGCAAGACCATTTGAAAACACATCATGATGCAGAGCCTGTAAAACCACTTGCAAAATCTGTTGAATTATTCTCTAAAGATGCTAGTGATGAAGAAAAAATAGCTTACATTTCTAAGACCTATGGTGTTCCACTTGAAGCTATTAGAATTTCAAACGGATTCTTTGTCTTTGGTAATCCAGACCAAGCCTACGATCCGACTCATATCCATCCCTATGCTGTTCGTAAGGAACATGTTCGACTTCCACTCCAAA
>CAUOWW010000102.1:0-4842 GCA_963508345.1 uncultured bacterium | reverse complement strand
GCTTTTACAATATCTCCAGAATACTTGATTCCACCGTCAGCAATGATCGTTTTACCATATTCACGCGCAACAGCTGCAGCATCGTAGATAGCTGTTACTTGCGGAACACCAACACCAGCAATCACACGAGTAGTACAGATAGAACCTGGTCCAATCCCAACCTTGACAACGTCCACACCTGCTTCGTAAAGTGCGCGCGCTCCCTCAGCAGTAGCAATATTTCCAGCAATCAAAGTACGATCTGGGAAGTGAGCACGAATCTCAGCAATTTTACGCAAGACACCTGCAGAATGACCATGTGCAGTATCAATAACAATCGCATCCGCTCCTGCTTCAAAAAGAGCCTCTGCACGTTCAAATGTATCTGAAGTAACACCTACTGCACCTGCAACTAGAAGACGACCAAACTCATCTTTAGCAGCATTTGGAAACTCAATAACTTTTTCAATATCTTTGATAGTAATCAAACCAGAAAGACGACCTTCTTCATCTACCAAAGGAAGCTTTTCAATACGGTGTTCTTGAAGAATACTCTCAGCTGTTGCAAGATCTGTACCCACAGGAGCAGTAACAAGATTTTCACTGGTCATATGATTTGAGATTGGTTGGTTATAGTCTGAAATAAAACGAAGATCTCGGTTTGTCAAAATACCAACCAATTTACGATTTTCAAGTGTTTCAACAACTGGAACACCACTGATGCGGTAACGACCCATAAGCTCATCTGCTTCAGCAATTGTATGTTCAGGCGTCAAGAAGAACGGATCAATAATAACTCCATTTTCAGAACGTTTTACCTTACGAACCTCGTCTGCTTGTTGAGCAATTGACATGTTTTTATGGATAACTCCGAGACCTCCTGCACGAGCAATAGCAATGGCCATTTGACTCTCTGTAACTGTGTCCATGGCAGCGGTAATAATTGGGATATTTAAAGTCAAATTATCTGCCAATTTAGTTGTTAAATCTGCATCGTTAGGCAACACATGACTTTCAGCTGGAATAAGCAATACATCATCAAAGGTAAAACCTTTTTTCAAAAATTTAGTGTCCCAATTAGACATTCGAAGTTTCCTCTTTTCTTTCTTTTTGAGCTTGACTCTTTTTATATTGTATCTATCATACCATTCTATAAAAATTTGTCAAATGTTACAGGGGTAAATAAAAAACTATCTTTTCTTCGAGAGAGAAATGATAGTTTCTTGTAAAATAAACTTAGTTAAAGTAATGAAGTCCCATTGCTCCTTTAACCTCAGATAGGGTTTGACCTGCAACTTCACGCGCTCTTTCACTACCTTTTTGAAGCATATTATAAACTTCTCCCATATCCTTAGCAAATTCGATACGGCGCTCACGAATAGGACCAAGTTCACGTTCTAATATTTCAAGTAGATAACGCTTGGTCTTCACATCACCAAGACCACCTCGTTGATAATGTTCTTTCATATTAGCAATTTCTTGAGCATCTTCTGGGCGACCAAAAACATCTAGATAATGGAAAACCATATTTCCTTCAATTTTACCTGGATCCTCAACGCGGATATGATCTGGATCTGTATACATACTCATTACTTTTTTACGCAAAGTATCCGCATCATCAGCTAAATAAATACCATTATTGAGTGATTTAGACATTTTAGCATTTCCATCTAAACCAGGCAAACGCCCTGCTCTCTCATTTTCTGGATAAATACCTTCCGGCTCTACCAAGACATCACAGTTATATGCATTGTTAAAAGAGCGAACAATTTCACGAGTTTGCTCAATCATTGGTTTCTGATCTGTCCCAACAGGAACATAATTAGCCTTGAAAGCTGTGATGTCAGCTGCTTGAGCTATTGGATAGACCAAGAATCCTGTCGGAATGCTTTCTCCAAAGCCTTTCTGAGCAATTTCTGTCTTGACAGTTGGATTACGCTCCAGACGTGCTAATGAAACCAGATTCATATAATACATAGACAACTCAGCTAACTCTGGAATCTGGCTTTGAATAAAAATAGTTGATTTACTTGGATCCAATCCAACTGCAAGATAATCCAAAGCAACATTTCCGATAGACTCTACAATTGTTTGAGGGTCTTTAGCATGATCTGTCAAAGCTTGTTGGTCAGCCAAGAACACAAACATATCATACTTATCCTCTTCCTGTAATAAAACTCTATTTTTGAGACTTCCAACATAATGTCCAATATGCAATTTTCCTGTTGGACGGTCTCCTGTTAAAATAATGGGTTTAGTCATTTTATTCTCCTTCGATATAGTCCCTTCAATTATAGCATTTTTTTAATGAAATAACCGTAATTTATCAAAATAAATCAGTCTTGCTATTTACGGATCCGTGTAAAGTATACTGTAAATGTAATTTACACAAAATTGACAGATAAAAATTTGAATATTTCCGTATTTTCTAGTAGAATAAATATATTACACATATAGGAGAAAAACATTGCTTACAGTATCTGATGTTTCACTACGTTTTAGTGATCGCAAACTTTTTGATGATGTCAATATCAAATTTACAGAAGGAAATACTTACGGATTAATTGGTGCTAATGGTGCTGGGAAGTCTACATTCTTAAAAATCTTAGCTGGTGATATCGAACCTACTACTGGTCACATCTCTCTTGGTCCAGATGAACGTCTCTCTGTTCTTCGTCAAAATCACTTTGACTATGAAGATGAACGTGCCATTGATGTTGTTATCATGGGAAATGAAAAACTTTATAGCATCATGAAAGAGAAAGATGCCATCTACATGAAGGAAGATTTCTCAGACGAGGATGGAGTGCGTGCTGCCGAACTCGAAGGAGAGTTTGCCGAGCTTGGAGGCTGGGAAGCAGAAAGTGAAGCCTCTCAACTACTTCAAAACCTAAACATTCCAGAAGAATTGCACTATCAAAACATGAGCGAATTGGCCAACGGTGAAAAAGTAAAAGTTCTCCTTGCCAAAGCACTTTTTGGTAAACCAGATGTGCTTCTATTGGACGAGCCAACCAACGGTTTGGATATCCAATCAATTACTTGGCTAGAAGACTTCTTGATTGATTTTGATAATACAGTTATCGTAGTATCCCACGACCGTCACTTCTTGAACAAAGTATGTACTCACATGGCCGACCTTGACTTTGGAAAAATCAAACTCTATGTCGGAAACTACGACTTCTGGAAGGAGTCTTCTGAACTCGCTGCCAAATTGTTAGCAGACCGTAATGCTAAGGCGGAAGAAAAAATTAAGCAACTCCAAGAATTCGTTGCTCGCTTCTCTGCTAACGCATCTAAATCTAAACAAGCAACTTCCCGTAAAAAGATGCTTGATAAGATTGTCTTAGAAGAAATCATCCCATCTAGCCGTAAATACCCATTTATCAACTTTAAAGCTGAACGTGAAATTGGTAATGATCTCTTGACAGTAGAAAATCTATCTGTCAAGATTGACGGTGAAACTATTCTTGACAACATTAGCTTCATCTTGCGTCCAGGTGACAAGACAGCTCTTATCGGACAAAATGACATCCAAACGACTGCATTAATTCGTGCAATCATGGGAGACATTGACTATGAAGGAACTGTCAAGTGGGGAGTTACTACTAGCCGTTCTTACTTGCCAAAAGATAACTCGGCAGATTTTGCAGGAGGAGAGTCAATCCTTGACTGGTTGCGTCAATTCGCAAGTAAAGAAGAAGATGACAATACTTTCCTACGTGGCTTCCTCGGCCGTATGCTCTTCTCTGGAGATGAGGTTAACAAACCTGTAAATGTCTTGTCAGGGGGAGAAAAAGTTCGTGTCATGCTTTCAAAACTCATGCTCTTAAAATCAAATGTCCTTGTACTTGATGATCCAACCAATCACTTGGACTTGGAATCTATCTCAAGCTTGAATGATGGATTGAAAAACTTTAAAGAATCAATCATCTTTGCCAGCCATGACCACGAGTTTATTCAAACTCTAGCCAACCATATCATTGTCTTGTCTAAAAATGGCGTCATTGACCGTATCGATGAAACCTATGATGAATTCCTAGAGAATGCAGAAGTACAAGCAAAAGTTAAAGAACTTTGGAAAGACTAAATAAAACTTCAAAACTCAGTTGGGTTAACCAGCTGAGTTTTCTAACATTTTATGAGGTAACATGAAATTATTTTTTAAAACATATTGGACCTATTTTGTTTCTTTCATCATTCCCATAATCATTATGATAGGAGTATATCTATCTCAAGGTATCTACTGGAATAGCGATACATCTCCACTATTAGGAGATGGGTTTCATCAATACGTTATTTTTGATATAGCTTTACGAAATATCCTACATGGAAATGGTAGTCTGTTTTACACCTTTACAAGTGGCCTCGGATTAAATTTCTATGCCCTATCTAGTTATTACTTGGGGAGTTTCCTTTCATCTCTAGTCTACTTTTTTAATCTGTCGAATATGCCAGATGCTGTCTATCTGACAACTCTCTTAAAATTTGGATTGATTGGACTGTCAACTTATTTTAGTTTAAATAAATTATTTCAATCGATTCCTAAGCCTTTAAAACTAGCTTTATCTACTTCCTATGCTCTGATGAGTTTCTCTGTTAGTCAATTAGAGATAAAAACCTGGCTAGATGTTTTTATCTTGATTCCTTTAATTATAGCTGGTTTACACCTACTGATAACTGAAAAGAAACTCCTATTGTACTTTACAGGTCTGTCAATATTATTTATCCAAAACTATTATTTTGGCTATATGACAGCATTGTTTCTTATTTTCTGGTATCTCTATCAAATTTCTTGGGATTTTAAAACTCGAAAATCATCTTTTCTTGATTTCATAATCACCTCCGTTTTAGCTGGTATGG
>CAUOWW010000101.1:0-4994 GCA_963508345.1 uncultured bacterium | reverse complement strand
TCTAACTCAAACGTCTCATACTTAATTCCACCATAAAAATCCGTTTTAGACTAATTTCCACTTCGGCTAGCCAAGTGGAAGTTACTTTGAGAAGTTACCATTTTTTATTTATTAGGTAAAAAAAGTTCAAAATATAATAAAAACACTTGACTGAATACTATATATATGTTAAAATAAAAACAAGGAAATAGAAAGCGGTTTCATTTGCATTACTAGGTGTTTTTATGTTTAGTAATACAATTCCTTACCAACAATTCATTCAGAAGAATAAACAATTGGAGATTCGAGTGCAATCACAAAAGAAGTCCAATGGTCTTGATGTTGGGAAGGCTGATTGATTTCGTATTACTTTAAAATTCAACTATTTAGAGAAAGGTATTCTTATGAGAGCTTGTAACAATACCAGATAGATATCAGAATGGAAATGTTTGATAAAATGCTTTCATAGCTAACCAACTGTTGAAAATTATGAGTTACAAAATCTAAAGTATTTAAGATTAGTTTATAAAATTAGGTCTCTGCCTGTAGAAAGGAACGTGCAGTTAGAAAGGAGGAAAAAATAGGATACTATAATTCAGACTGAGATTTCTAATTAAAATATGTAGTTGCATTTCGCTCATTTTCATAATATTTCATTTAGAGGAGTAATAATATGTTAAAATTTAGAAAAGTAGTTGCATCATCCCTTGCCGTTTTGGCAGTTAGTTTAGCTCTTCCTGTTTTGGCAGCTTCTCACCGTGGTGGCGAGTGGACCTATGGAGGCTATCATGATCCAAATAATTGGGGAGCATTTTCGAATTATTATCATGGTTCAGAGGATCACTGGGCCTATGTTGGAAGTAATGGACGTGACAATCAAAAGACAGCTTATGCAGGAGCACATAGTGCGGCCTATGCGTTTATTAATACAAATTTTGGGGAGCAAGTTACATTTGATGCGGGATGGCAAGAATAATTGAAGAAGATTCTTTTATCAATAGTTTAGTAAGCTTGTTAGTTTATAGAGGGCAGGGGTATTTCTGCCCTCTATTTTAGAATAAGGAATGCACTATGAAAAAATTATTTATACTCATATCCAACCTGCTTGCTAGTTTGTTCTTTGTTTGGGTATTTACCATTTGGACTGATACATATGTCTCCCATTATTACCCCAACGTTGTTGTACATGATTCTTCCCCTGAAACAACTTTTCAGCATGTTGCTACACGCTTGGAAAAACTAGCAGAAGAAACGGATAGCTTTATTGCGATTCAACACCAGGATCCTAACTCAGAAGGTACTCCAGTGTTTTCTTATACGACCTTTGGGAACGGAAAGTTGCCTGATGGGCTACAGGAAAAAAATCTAGAAGATGCTCAAAGTAGTAGTGTTGAAACAAACTATTTTGTATTCGATGGAAACCTAGATATTCACTTGCTAAGGGAGGAGCTAAGTCAACTTGGCTTGACTAACATGCACCTGACAATTCCATCTAAACTATCTACGTTAATGGCTATCTTTAGTAACGGATTTCAGTTAATCAGTCTATTGATTTTCATCTTAACCTTTGGAGCACTGACTTTAATTAGTCAAATTAGCCAATTACGTTCGTCGGGCATTCGCCTCATTTCAGGAGAGAAACGGTGGTCCATTTTCCTTAGACCAGTTGGTGAGGATTTGAAAGGGATAGCTGTTGGTTTCAGTTTAGCTGGCGTGCTCGCCATTCTTATGCAAAAAATTCTGTCGCTTCCAACGCAATCCCTAATGACCATAGGAGAAGGCTTGCTCAGTTATAATCTCATCTTGTTGTCGATCTCCCTGTTTTTCGCTCAACTCTTCGCAGTTGGGATAAAAAAGATACACCTGATGCAGATTATAAAAGGGCAAGTGCCTGTCAGAGGAATCATTAGTTTGATTTTAATCGGTCAACTATTAGCGATTATTATTGTAACGCTGGGAATAGGGAGTAGCTTAAAGTATTCCCAAGCCTGGCAACAGCATCGGATTGGACAAGAGGCTTGGAGCCAGGAAAGGCAACTGATTACCCTATCAATCAGCCGTGAAGGAACGAGTCCTGGTTTTGCTGAACAAGCTCAAAGGAAACTCAGAACTTGGTATCAATTGATGGATCTGGCTGTTTCAGAACAAAAGGCTTTCTTATCTAGACACCAGTTAATTGACCGTACTTTGCAAAATGGCATGGCTTCCTCCAAAAACTTTATAACCTCTACAGAATGGCACGATTACAACCCGAATGGCAATGTCCTTATCGTCACACCGCAATACTTGGAGCGTCAAAACATTCCTGTAGATACAACTATTGAGCAAAAGATGAATCACCTTGATGTAGGGGAGTTTGTCTTATTGCTGCCTGAACACCTCCGTTCAGAGGAAGAACATTATAAATCTGTTTTTGAAGACGACTTAACCAGTCGCATATCTAGTAAAGATGAACGACAGCAAATGACTGCTACGGTAGGTTATTTGGAATCAGGTCATGATCGTTTTGTGTATAATACGACCCCTATTTCTTACCAGCAGTTTTTGAAAGATCCAATCATCATTGTTATAACACCCCAATCAACTGGTCCACAGTCCATTGTGTTTTGGGTAGACGCAGTACAGAACTACGTTCTCTTTAATCAATTGTCTGATGCCCAGGAGCTTATCCAGAGACAAGGCATTGAAAATTGGGTCTCAGAAATGCAAACAGGTTACCACAACTACATCACATTATCGGATAATATCCAGAGGGAACGTTGGGTAATGCTAGCAGGAGCTGTGCTTGGGATTGCAACTTCAATCTTGTTGTTTAACACTATGAATAGGCTCTACTTTGAAGAATTTAGACGTGCCATTTTTATCAAACGCATTGCAGGTCTCAGGTTCTTAGAAATCCATCGCACTTATCTCTTTGCTCAACTGGGTGTGTTTTTACTGGGATTTATTGCGAGTGTATTTCTTATGGTAGATATAGTAGTTGCTTTCTTAGTCTCGTTACTCTTTACTGGTCTATCTCTTTTACAGTTACATGTCCAAATGCAGAAAGAAAACAAGATGTCCATGCTTGTTTTGAAGGGAGGTTAATATGATTGAACTTAAACAGGTGAGTAAATCTTTTGGAGAACGAGAGTTATTTTCGAATCTTTCAATGACATTTGAGGCTGGAAAAGTCTATGCCTTAATTGGTTCAAGTGGTAGCGGAAAAACAACCTTGATGAACATGATTGGGAAATTAGAATCTTATGATGGGACGATTTTTTACCGAGGTAAAGACTTGGCCAATTATAAATCGAGTGATTTTTTCCGTCACGAATTGGGCTACCTCTTCCAGAACTTTGGCTTAATTGAAAACCAAAGTATTGAAGAAAACCTTAAGCTAGGTCTCATTGGTCAAAAGTTGAGTCGGTCGGAACAGCGGTTGAGACAGAAGCAGGCTTTAGAACAGGTCGGCCTGGCTTATCTTGACCTAGATAAGCGCATCTTTGAGTTATCGGGCGGAGAATCGCAACGGGTTGCCTTGGCAAAAGTTATCTTAAAGAATCCACCCTTTATTCTGGCAGATGAGCCAACAGCTTCAATAGACCCAGCAACCTCTCAGTTGATTATGGAGATTTTGCTATCTCTTCGAGATGATAATAGGCTAATCATTATCGCAACACATAATTCGGCAATTTGGGAGATGGCTGATGAAGTGTTCACGATGGATCGTCTGAAATAAAAATCCTTGTTTTTAATTGCACGATGAGTTACTGAAATATTATCATTAATCAATAATTGGAGTTAATTTAGAATTGTACTTTATTAATATTGAGGTAACTTTTTCTTGATAAAGGAAGAAATAGTGGAGAGAAAGTTAGATTGAAAAAATTCGACAATTATATTATTGAGAAGCCTTGCGATTCTAATTTAGATAAACTGCAAAAAATCTTAATAATTGAAAGTTTGGTAGATGATATTTTGCAATTTTCTCTCAGAATCAATAATAGTGTAGGAGAGATTTTCCTCCTACAACCGTTTCAAAAGAAAACTATCTTTATTCCATGTTATTTTGAGGAAGATATTGTGAAAGTCAAAGATGATGATGAAGTTGAGTGGGATTTGTTAGAATTTCAAAAATTTATAGCATTTTTGGCTTAGTAATCTATGTTGAAGGCTCAAAATCTATGGTAAAAAAGTAGCTTTGAAAACGTATTACCTCCAAAGATTTAGTTAAATAATGATTTAACACAAAAAGAAATTATTGAAGTTCTGGAAAGATGTTGTTTCAGTATAGAAATAAGTCTTGAAAAACTGGATTTGAAGAATTATTTTGATTATATTGTTTCGGATGACAATTGCTATTGAAGATTCGTACTCAGGGATACAGGGATCAACTAGTGCTGGTATTGCTACTATTGGATATTACGATAACCAATTGCCTTTATTTAATGCTAAGGCTGGAAGTATGCAAGAAGTATTGAACGTAATTCAATCACAACATGAGTTTTAAAACGTCTAGACGTACTTAGAAAAATAAAAAAAGCGATATAGAATTTCTATCGCTTTTTTTATTTTTCTAAAAACAGCGGTAAAATACAGGATTTTTCACTCTTAATAGTGAAGTCTAAAAATTGAGAGAGTTTTATGAAAAATCGTTCACCGCAATTTCCTACCTTATCAAATTTATATAAGGAGGAATAAAATGGTGTATTTTATCTATGTAAATGGGTTAAAAGTCCCTGTTTCCAGAGAAGTTCTTGTATGATTGATTTGTGAACATTTTCCTATAATTTTGTAATATTTTTGAACTATAATATATTAGATAAACATGTCTTTTGTGTTTCACTTTATTTTACAATAAGACTAATTTTTGAAAGTCAGTAATTTTAAATAGTTGATAAAATCTTTGCTCTCAGACAGTTAATAGATATGCTTATGAGAAGTGTTTAATAAATTAATTTTAGTTCAAAATGTCCAGTTTGGACACTTTGAAAGATTTCTTAGTTTTATATATTATACTTTTCTCAGGAGAA
>CAUOWW010000100.1:0-5068 GCA_963508345.1 uncultured bacterium | reverse complement strand
ATGGTTGGTGGAACCAAGTTCTACAGCCGTAAGGAAATTCGTGATATTATCGCTTACCTCAACCTCATTGCTAATTTGAGTGACAATATCAGTTTTGAGCGTATTATCAACGAGCCTAAACGTGGAATTGGCCCAGGTACTGTTGAGAAAATTCGTGACTTTGCGAATATGCAAAACATGTCCATGCTGGATGCTTCTGCCAATATCATGTTGTCTGGTATCAAGGGTAAAGCAGCCCAGTCTATCTGGGATTTTGCTAATATGATTCTGGATTTGCGGGAGCAGCTAGACCACTTAACTATTACAGAATTGGTTGAGGCGGTTCTAGAAAAAACAGGTTACGTCGATATTCTAAATGCTCAAGCGACTTTAGAAAGCAAGGCTAGGGTTGAAAATATTGAAGAGTTCCTTTCTGTGACGAAAAATTTTGATGACACCTCTGATGGGCCAGAAGAGGAAACTGGTCTGGATAAACTGAGTCGTTTCTTAAATGACTTGGCCTTGATTGCGGATACAGATTCAGGAAGTCAGGAGACATCAGAAGTGACCTTGATGACCCTGCATGCTGCCAAAGGTCTCGAGTTTCCAGTTGTCTTTTTGATTGGGATGGAAGAAAATGTCTTCCCGCTTAGTCGTGCAGCTGAAGATCCAGATGAATTGGAAGAAGAACGCCGTCTGGCCTATGTAGGAATTACGCGTGCAGAGAAAGTCCTCTATTTGACCAATGCCAATTCGCGCTTGCTTTTTGGTCGTACCAACTACAATCGTCCGACTCGTTTTATTAACGAAATCAGTTCAGACTTGCTTGAGTATCAAGGCCTAGCCCGTCCAGCAAATACAAGTTTTAAAGCGTCTTATAGCAGTGGTGGTCTTGCTTTCGGTCAAGGTATGAGTCTTGCGCAAGCACTTCAAGACCGTAAACGTAGTGCTGCCCCAAGAACTATCCAATCAAGCGGTCTCCCATTTGGTCAATTTGCAGCTGGCGCAAAATCAGCGTCTAGTGAAGCAAATTGGTCCATTGGTGATATTGCCCTCCACAAGAAATGGGGAGAGGGAACTGTTCTGGAAGTTTCAGGTAGCGGTGCTACGCAGGAGTTGAAAATCAATTTCCCAGAGGTTGGCCTGAAAAAACTTTTAGCTAGTGTAGCTCCAATTGAGAAAAAAATCTAATTTTCCATCCTTCTCACGAATAATAAAGTGAGGAGGATTTTTATGTACAGTATTTCATTCCAAGAAGATTCACTATTACCAAGAGAAAGGCTGGCCAAGGAAGGAGTGGAAGCGCTCAGTAATCAAGAGTTGTTAGCTATTTTACTTAGGACAGGAACACGTAAAGCCAGCGTTTTTGAAATTGCCCAGAAAGTCTTGAGCAATCTTTCAAGCCTAACGGATTTGAAAAAAATGACCCTGCAGGAATTGCAGAGTCTGTCTGGCATCGGTCGTGTTAAGGCTATAGAGTTGCAAGCTATGATTGAATTGGGGCATCGTATTCATAAACATGAGACCCTTGAGATGGAAAGTATTCTCAGCAGTCAAAAGTTGGCCAAGAAGATGCAGCAGGAATTGGGACATAAAAAACAAGAGCACCTGGTGGCGCTCTATCTCAATACTCAAAATCAAATCATCCATCAACAGACCATTTTTATCGGTTCTGCAACTCGTAGTATCGCTGAACCGCGAGAGATTCTTCACTATGCCATCAAGCATATGGCGACCTCTCTCATCTTGGTTCACAATCATCCTTCAGGAGCGGTATCGCCTAGCCGTAATGATGATCATGTCACTAAACTTGTCAAAGAAGCCTGCGACCTGATGGGTATTGTTCTCTTGGACCATTTGATTGTCTCTCATTCTAGTTACTTTAGTTATCGTGAAAAGACGGATTTAATCTAAAGTTCATTAACGACATAGTCAAAGAGGTTTTTATCTTTGGGGCGATTTTCAAATAGAAATTCTGGGTGCCATTGGACACCGAGAAAGGCGAGATCATCCGTACTCATGACAGCTTCAATAATACCATCTTTAGGATCATGAGCCGCAATCTTTAAATTTGGTGCTAAATCCTTGATGCTCTGGTGGTGGAAGGAGTTGATATGGGAAATTTCTCCATAGATTTCTCGAAGAACTGTATCAGGTTCTGTCACCAAGCGTTGAGTTGTGTACTCAGCAGAACAATCTTGCCAGTGGTCTTCTATATCTTGATACAGAGTTCCACCCATGGCAACGTTAAAGAGTTGAGTTCCACGACAGACGGAGAAAATAGGCTTTTTCTGTTTAATAGCTTCCTTGATAAGGGCCAGTTCGAAGATATCTCTTTGAAGGTGGTAGTCATCGCTATCAATGGTTTTCGGTTCACCATAGAATTTTGGATCGACATTTTGCCCACCTGTCAAGATGAGCTTGTCAATCAAACTGATATAGTGGCTAGCCATTTCTTGATCACCAATCGGTAGGATGATGGGAATCCCTCCAGCATCTTTAACTCCTTCAACAAAGCCTTTTGCTGCGTAGCTCATCATGATGTCATCATCTGGATGAGTTTTTTCGTTTCCTGTTATCCCAATAACTGGTTTTTTCATAAAATGATTTTCGCTTTCTAATCCTCTTTTCGCATGAAGTAGAGGAGGGTTTGGAGTTCACTTGTCAAATCGACATACTGAACGACCACGTCTTTTGGTAAATGCAGATGAACTGGTGAAAAACTGAGGATTCCTTTCACGCCAGCATCCACCAAGAGATTGGCAACCTCTTGTGACTTGACGCTGGGAACAGTTAGGATCGCAGTTTTGACATCGGCATTCTTGATTTTATCCTTGATTTGAGAAATTCCGTAAATGGGAATTCCATCAGGAGTTTGGGTCCCGACCTCAGGGTGGTCATCTAGATCAAAGGCCATGATAATCTTCATCTTGTTACGCTCGTGGAATCGGTAGTGGAGAAGGGCATGGCCCATATTTCCAATACCTACCAGCATAACATTGGTGATCGAGTTATCATTGAGCAAATCGGCAAAAAACGTCATCAGTTTTTTGACATCATAGCCAAAACCACGACGACCTAGTTCACCAAAATAGGAAAAATCACGACGAACTGTCGCTGAATCAATACCGATAGCCTCTGCAATTTGTTTAGAGTTGGCACGTTCAATCTTTTCTGCATGAAATCTCTTAAAAATTCGATAGTAGAGAGAGAGTCTTTTCGCTGTAGCTTTTGGAATAGCAGACTGTTTATCTTTCACAAAATCACAACCTTTCTATTCTTCTATTTTATAGAAACATTGTGAAAAAATCAACAAAAACAATAAAAAACTAAGAAAAATCTTAGTTTTGATGTAAAAATGATGTTTGTGATAGAAAACGGTAGAGGTCTCCGACCAGCCCTTGGTAAACTTCCTGTCCCTCAAAAGTCAAAGAAGTCACATAAAGTGTATCTGGTAGGGTCACACATCCTGACAAAGCCAGCATGAGAGCTTCATAATCCTCATACTTGAGTGTACGCTCTACATGGTAGCTATCCTTATAGGTCAGTTCAAACATCTTGGCTTTATCTTTCTGATTTTGTAAAGACACCACGTTCTACCAAGCTATCCATGAGGAAGTAGAATTTTTCCTGATGAATGTGGTGGTCTTCTGATTTGAAAATATCAACTAGACGAAGGCCAAACTTGTCAGTGATATTGATTTTAGCCCCTGTAAGTTCCTTGTTAATGATGATTTTGAGTTGGAAGCCTTCACCGCTGTTTGGAACCTTTTCAAGTAGGCGAGTTAGTTCATAGTTACCAACTTTTGTCTCAAAAAATGTGTTGTCTTTGAGGGTGAATTTTTTAACAGAAGGGCTAAGAGTGTAGTCGTAACGACAATTTTTTAACTGAATGGTTTTTTCAAATGCCATATGGCTAACCTCCGATAATTTCTTTTAAGGTTTTTGCGAGGGTTTGTAGATCTTCAATAGTATTTTGTGACGAGAGACTGATACGAACGGATTCCTTTAAGCGTTCTGAATTTGCTCCGTACATAGCTTCAAGAACATGGCTGGATTGTACAATGCCTGCAGTACAGGCTGAGCCAGTAGAGATAGAAATTCCAGCTAAATCTAGACGAAGGAGTAAGAGGTCGTTTTTCTGACCAGGAAATCCAATATTGAGAACATAAGGGAGATGGTGTTGTCCTCTATTCAAGTAATACTGAATTCCCTCTAGCTCTGCCAAAAAGACAGTTTCTAGAATTTGTACATGTTGAAAATGTTCTTCTTGCTTTTCTAAATTTTCTTTTAGGGCTGAAACCATGCCTACGATGGCAGCTAGATTTTCAGTTCCTGCACGTTTTTTCTGTTCTTGGTCTCCGCCATGGATATAGGAATCAAAGTCCATGCTAGATGTGTAGAGAAAGCCGATTCCCTTAGGACCATGGAATTTATGGGCAGAAGCAGTGAGAAAATCAATGCCCAATTCTTCTGGATGAATAGGGATTTTTCCAATAGCCTGAACTGCATCGACATGATAGGCAGCAGGGTGTTGCTTAAGTATTTGGCCAATTTCAGCAATGGGCAGTAGGTTTCCTGTCTCATTATTGGCAAACATGGTAGAAACCAAAATCGTATCTTCACGTAAGGCCTCTTGAATTTGCTGGGCAGTGATTTCTTGATTTTCTGGCTGGATAATGGTTGCTTCAAAACCAAAGTGCTGAACCAAGTAATCAATCGTTTCAAGGACAGCATGGTGCTCAATAGCAGTTGTGATGATATGTTTTCCTTGTTCTTGGTGACGAAGGCAGTAGCCAATGATGGCAGTATTGTTGCCTTCAGTCCCACCAGAAGTGAAAAAGATATGTTGAGGTTTTGTCCCCAGTAACTGAGCTAGTTCCTGACGGGCTTCTCGCAAGAGTTTGCCAGCTTGACGTCCATGTCCATGAATACTAGAAGGATTTCCATAGGTTTCTTGCATAACCTCGGTCATAGCTGAAATAGCAACTGCTGACATGGGAGTCGTTGCAGCATTGTCCAAATAAATCAAAGAATCACCTTATTTCTTTTTGTTGTAAGCAAAGAGTGGGCTGACTGGTTTTCTTTC
>CAUOWW010000099.1:0-5127 GCA_963508345.1 uncultured bacterium | reverse complement strand
TGGTGTGGCTATTGGTATTGCGGCCACGTTTGTAGATTTCTTCTTCTTTTTCCGTTAGGACTTGCTCCTCTAACATAAGGGAAATTAGGCGAGCCTGAGCCTTGGCTGACACATACTTGGTTGCTTCTTGGTGGAGTTTATTGGGTTTGGTCATACCTTTGAGGATGAGGTGACGGCGAATATACATAGAATAAACCGCATCTCCTTCAAAAGCTAGCGCAATCCCGTTAATGAGATTGACATCAATCACGTGTCCACCTCACTCCATCTTTTGTATCCAATAGTTTAATGCCTTGAGCAGCCAGTTGGTCACGGATTTGGTCCGCTGTGGCAAAATCACGATTAGCACGCGCTTCTTGGCGTTTTTGGATTAAGTCTTCAATCTCTGCATCCAAAACTTCCTCAATAAAGACAATTCCAAAGACTTCCAACATATCTGCAAGAGCTTGCTTTACACTTGCATCATAGTTGCCTGAGTTGATCCATTTGGCCATTTCAAAAACAACTGTGATACCGTTGGCAGAGTTGAAATCCTCATCCATAGCTGCTACAAACTTATCTTTAAAGGTTTGTAAGTCTTGAGCATCTACAGTTCCAGTAAATGGTTGCTCATAAGTGTTCTTTAGATACTTGAGATTGGTCTCGGCATCACGCACTGCTTTTTCCGTAAAGTTGATGGGCTTGCGATAGTGTTGAGTCGCAAAAAAGAAACGAAGTACCTGTCCGTCAAGAGTTTTGAGGGCATCATGTACGGTAATAAAGTTGCCCAAAGACTTGGACATCTTGACATTGTCGATATTGACAAAGCCATTATGCATCCAGTAGTTGGCAAAGGTCTTGCCTGTTTTGGCTTCTGACTGGGCAATTTCATTGGTATGATGAGGAAACTCCAGATCGGCTCCACCACCGTGGATATCAATGGTGTCGCCTAAAATCTCTGTCGACATGACTGAACACTCGATGTGCCAGCCCGGACGACCAGGTCCCCAAGGACTATCCCAAGAAATCTCGCCTGGCTTGGCAGCTTTCCAGAGGGCAAAGTCTACAGGATTTTCCTTACGAGCCGTTTCTTCATCGGTACGACCTGAAGCACCTAACTCCAAGTCTTCCAAGGTTTTATTGGCCAACTTGGCATAGTTATAAGATTTTTCCACACGGAAATAAACATCCCCTTGACTCTCGTAGGCAAAACCTTTTTCAATCAAGTCTTCCACAAAGCGGATAATGTCAGCCATAAACTCCACCACACGCGGATGGCGAGTTGCAGGCTTCACGCCTAAGGCCGTCACATCCTCACGAAAGGCAGCGATGTACTTGTCCGCAACCTCCTGAGGCGTAATACCTTCTTCCTTGGCACGGTTGATAATCTTATCATCCACATCCGTAAAATTGGAAATATAGGCAACCTCATACCCACGGTATTCGAAGTAACGTCGAATGGTATCAAAAGCCACCGTCGAACGGGCATTCCCCACGTGGATATAGTTATACACGGTTGGCCCACAAACATACATCTTGACTTTGCCGTCCTCAATCGGGACAAACTCTCGCAAATCACGAGACATGGTGTCATAGATTTTAATCATAAAATAATAGTCAGGAAAGCCAAAATCCAAGAACAGTTAATTTCATCGCTGACAGTTCAATTGAATTTCAGTCCGAGTGTCTCTACACATCGGATTCCTTGCTCCTTTCTAAAAATAAAAGAAGAATCAAATAAATGCAAGAAAAGGGCTAACAGTCGCCCTTTTGCTTTACGACCTACTCAGTCGAATATCATCTTTTAAAAGATTGAAATATCTTACAGCCCAGACGATCTGTGACTGGCTTCTTTAGCCTGCTCGAGTTTATTAACGTAGTACTCTCGTTTTTCTTCGACTTCGTGAATGACAGGCTCATCCTTCTTACCATGAAGGCGGACAATCTTGGCTGGAATACCGACAACCGTCACATCACTAGGTACGTCTGCCACAACGACTGCTGCTGCACCGACCTTGGCATTTTCACCGATTTCCACTGGTCCGATAACTTGGGCATGGGCTGATATGAGTGCTCCCTTTCGCACGGTTGGATGGCGTTTACCAACATCCTTACCAGTCCCCCCAAGAGTCACTCCGTGATAAAGGAGAACACCTTTTTCAACAATCGCTGTCTCCCCAATCACCAGACCAGAACCGTGGTCGATAAAGACACCTGAATCAATCTGGGCACCTGGATGAATCTCAATCTGCGTCCAAAAGCGCCAAAATTGACTGTGCATACGAGCCAGGAGTTTAAAGCCATACTTCCAGAGAAAATGCGAAAGACGGTGGGCCGCCAAGGCCTTGACACCTGGATAAGTCAGCAAAACCTCCAAAGTGGTGCGGGCCGCTGGATCATTTTCTTTTACGATATCAATGGTTTCGCGCCACCATCCCATACATTTCTCCTTTTCTTATTCTGAATCTTTTGGTGTTTCTGTAAATTCTTTCTTAGGTTTGTGGTCCTTGTGATGACGTGGGCGGTGAGGTCTCTCTGATTTTTCACCTTTTTCATCACGTTCAGGTTTTGGAGGACGAGGAAGAAGAGCCTTCATAGAAGCATCCACACGTCCTTTTTCATCAATCTTGATAACCTTAACATCAACTTCATCCCCGATTGCTACCAAGTCTTCGACATTATTGGTACGCGTCCAAGCCATTTCAGAGATATGAACAAGGGCATCCGTCTTGTCAAAGAGGTTAACAAAGGCACCAAATTTCTCGATACGAACAACCTTAGCATGGTAAACTTCGTCCACCTTAGCTTCACGAACCAAACCAGCAATGATTTCTTTGGCACGGTTAATAGCATCTTGGTCGCTAGAGTAGATAGATACATTTCCTTCTTCGTCGATATCAATCTTAACGCCTGTTTCAGCGATAATCTTGTCGATGGTTTCTCCACCCTTACCGATGACAATCTTAATCTTGTCCACATCAATCTTGATGGTATCAATTTTCGGAGCAGTTGGAGCCAATTCTGGACGGACTTCTGGAATGGTTGCTTCAATCACATCAAGGATTTCAAAACGGGCTTTCTTAGCTTGGGCAAGAGCCTCAGTCAAGATTTCTGCAGTAATCCCTTGAATTTTGATATCCATTTGTAGGGCTGTAATCCCGTCACGAGTACCTGCAACCTTGAAGTCCATGTCTCCAAAGTGGTCTTCCAAACCTTGGATATCTGTCAAGACTGTGTAATTATTTCCATCTGAGATAAGTCCCATAGCAATACCAGCTACTGGCGCCTTGATTGGCACACCACCAGCCATAAGAGCAAGCGTTCCTGCACAGATAGAGGCTTGAGATGAAGAACCGTTTGATTCCAAAACTTCTGCTACTAGACGGATAGCGTATGGGAATTCTTCCAAACTTGGCAAGACTTGAGCAAGGGCACGCTCTCCAAGAGCACCGTGACCGATTTCACGACGACCAGGTGCACCATAACGACCAGTTTCCCCAACAGAGTATTGGGGGAAGTTATAGTGGTGCATAAAGCGTTTCTTATACTCTGGATCCAAACCATCAATGATTTGAGTTTCTCCCATTGGGGCCAAAGTCAAAACTGAAAGAGCCTGAGTTTGTCCACGAGTGAAGAGACCAGAACCGTGCACACGAGGAAGGAAGTCAACAACCGCATCCAAAGGACGGATTTCATCGACCTTACGACCGTCAGGACGAACCTTGTCTTCTGTGATCAAACGGCGCACTTCTGCGTGTTCCATTTGTTCCAAGATTTCAGCCACATCACGCATGATACGGTCAAATTCTTCGTGGTCTGCATATTTTTCTTCGTAAACAGCAGTGACTTGATCCTTAACTGCTTGAGTTGCAGCTTCACGAGCCAATTTCTCTTCTACTTGAACCGCTTTTTGGAGGTCGCTGTTATAGGTTGCGATGATTTCAGCCTGCAAGTCAGCATCCACATGAAGCAATTCTACTTCTGCTTTTTCTTTCCCAACAGCCGCAACGATTTCTTCTTGGAAGGCAATCAATTCTTTGACAGCTTCGTGCCCTTTAAGAAGGGCTTCCAACATGATTTCTTCTGATAATTCTTTGGCACCAGACTCTACCATGTTGATGGCGTGCTTGGTACCTGCTACTGTCAATTCAAGTAGCGATTGCTCTGCTTGTTCTTGACTTGGATTGATGATGATTTGACCATCTACATAGCCCACTTGCACCCCAGCGATTGGTCCGTCGAATGGAATGTCTGAGATAGAAAGTGCCAAGGATGAACCAAACATAGCAGCCATTGGTGCAGAAGCATTTTCATCATAAGAAAGCACGGTGTTAATCACCTGTACTTCATTACGGAAACCTTCCGCAAACATTGGACGGATTGGACGGTCAATCAAACGCGCTGTCAAAGTCGCATCTGTTGAAGGACGTCCTTCACGCTTCATAAAGCCACCAGGAAACTTCCCAGCCGCATACATTTTTTCTTCGTAGTTGACTTGAAGTGGGAAGAAATCCCCAGTTGCCATCTTCTTAGACATAACGGCAGCAGTCAAGACAGTTGACTCACCGTAACGCACGACAACAGAGCCATTTGCTTGCTTAGCAACCTGACCAGTCTCTACGATTAACTCACGACCCGCAAAAGTCGTTTGAAACACTTGTTTTGTCATTTTAATCCCCTTTGGATTGATAATATTATACGTCTTGCCTACAAAAATCAAGATACTAAGCCGTTAAGCAACTCAAAGGAAAATAGTAAATCGGACGACGGAGCGACTGCTCCTAGGCAGATTTATCTTTTTCCACAGAGTTGTAGGCGAGTTCAATTACTCAAGATACCAAGGACGTCAAAAGCAAAGTAAAAATAGGAAACTGACGAAGTCTTCGATGAAGACAAGACAGTTTATCTTTTTTACACAGCTTTTCGGCCGGGTTCAATTATACAAGATAGCATTCGATTGACGCAGTGTACCATTTACACCAGGAAATCTATCTTTTTCACTAGGGATTTAGCCCGTGTTCAATTACTCAAGATACAAATCATTAGAAATGTTTGATGCTAAAGCATCTAATCCTTTCACGCTAACCGCTATTAGGCGATTAGCTAAATGCTTTACTAACTCTCTCGTCAAATAATATCGATTTGACT
>CAUOWW010000098.1:0-5147 GCA_963508345.1 uncultured bacterium | reverse complement strand
ATGTCTTTGAATTGGAAGAAGAACTCGAGTTTCAATTGCTTAATAACCAAGGAAAAATTACCTTCCATTTTTCAAGTCAACACCTCCCTACAGCTATTGATTTTGACTTTAACCATTCTTTTGACCCTCTTTATCCCCCGAGAGTACTGGTTTTAGATATGGACGGTAGAGAAACTATCCTCCTCCCAGAAGAAAATGACCTATTTTAATACTCAATGAAAATCAAAGAGCAAACTAGGAAGCTAGCCGCAGGTTGCTCAAAACACTGTTTTGAGGTTACAGATGGAAGCTAACGTGGTTTGAAGAGATTTTCGAAGAGTATAAAAACTCTAGCCTTCAGTTGCAAGTGACTGAAAACTAGAGTTTTTTCTATTTTTTCAAAGCATCATACAAGTTACGGATAGGTTGCTTTAAGGTAGGATGGATAAAATGAGGTGCAATTTCCTGTAAGGACTCAAGGACAAAAAGGCGTTCCGCTATGTAAGGATGAGGCAAGATAAGGTCATCTGTATAAAGGATCTGGTCCTCCACAAAGAGCAAGTCCAAATCAATCAAACGAGGTCCCCAATGCACTTCTCTCACCCGTCCCATCTCTGACTCAATGGCTAACAAGGTCTCTAATAGAACTGGGGCCGGCAACCAGGTTTCAACCTCAACCACTTGATTAGCAAAGCTATCTTGCTCCACACCACCCCAAGGCTCCGTCGTTAAGACACTGGACTCTTTAAGAATATGGATACCTCGATTTCGCATTTTCTCAATGGCTTGCTCCAAGTTTGCTTGTTTATCTCCCATATTGCTTCCTAGGGCGATAAAGGCTCGTTGCTTGCGGCGATGAATGGTTACCGAGCAAGTATCTAGTGGCAAATGCACTGGCGCCCATGGTTTTTTCAGTTCCAACTTCATTTCTTGGACAAGAGGATAAGCCTCAAAAGTACGTTCTACCAGTTTATAAGCTACCGTTTCAATTAAATCTTCACTCGTTTCCTGAAACCATGCCGTCCACTGCTGGCACAATTCTCCGTAATGGACAGAGGCTGTTAAATCCAAGTCTGTCGCCGCCTTGGTCATATCATAGGATAGGATTGCGGAAATAACAAACTTCTGCCCCAATTCTTTCTCACTAGGAAAAAGACCATGATAGGCAAAAATTTCCAAATCCTTAATCTGCAGTTGATCCATAATGATTCCTTTCTAGAAAAATCCGCCCAAAGCGGATTCTTTTTATAGTCCCATTAAACGATAAGCCTGATCTCGAAGGTCCTTATCTGTTTCGAACAAACCACGAGCTACTGTCGTCAAGGTTGCAGTACCTGGTTTTCTGACACCACGCATACTCATACACATATGTTCCGCCTCAATAACAACAAAGGCTCCTTTAGCACCCAGATACTCCATCAAGGCATCGGCCACTTCGATATTCAAACGCTCTTGAATTTGTGGTTTCTTAGAATAAACTTCAACCGTACGGGCTAGCTTAGACAAGCCCGCCACACGACCATCTGGAATATAAGCAATGTGCGCTTTACCATAAAATGGCAAGAAGTGGTGTTCACACATGGTATGGAAAAAGATATCCTTTTCTACTACCATATTATCGTCGATAATCTCAAAGGATTTTGACAAATGTTCCTCCGCTGTTTGACCAAGACCTGAAAAAATCTCTTGGTACATACGAGCTACACGAGCAGGTGTTTCCTGCAAGCCCTCACGGTTAGCGTCCTCTCCTACAGCCTCGATAATCATTTTTACAGCTGCTTCAATCTTTTGTGTATCCATTCTCGTTCTTCCTCTCCATCAGATAGGCTCTCACTTGGCTCAAGAAATACAAGGAACCTGTGACAATCCTAACTGTTTGTTTCTCTTCTTTTTTATCTGTCAATTTCTGCTCTAGAAAATCCTGCCAACCTTGGTAGCTGAGATTTCTAGACTTGGCTGCCTCTTTCAACACGTTTTCATCAGTCGCCCGACTATCGTCAAAATGTGTCAGGGTAAGCTCGGTATCTGGGATTTGCTCCAACAAATCCAACATATCCTCCAAGGCCTTGGTTTTGATACAAGTAAAGAGGATTTCCTTACGATAATCCGCAAAGCGTTCTTGCAAGGTTGTCAATAAAGCCTTGATAGCATGGGGATTGTGGGCTCCATCCAAAATCATCAAGGGATCTCTTGCCACGATTTCCAAACGCCCTGGCCAACTTGTTTCTTCCAAGGCTTGAGCAAGCAAGTCATTGCTTGCTAGTTCTCGACCATCTTCTTTACAAAAAGTATCAAGTAAAGCTATGGCCATCCCAGCATTCTCTATCTGGTGCAAACCAAGCAGGCCAGTCTGGAAGCGACCTTGTCTGACAACACTTGTATAGTCAAAGACCTCGCCTGTAACCACACTCTTTTGATGGCTGACCTGATAATCTGACCCGTAGGCAAGTCTCGGCGCATTTTTATCTTCCGCAATGCGGTCAATCACAGCCAAAGCTTCTGGAGCAATACGCCCTGTTACCAAGGGAATCCCTTGTTTGATAATACCTGCCTTCTGCTCTGCTATGGCCTCCAAAGTGTCACCAAGTAGGGCTACATGATCCAATCCAATAGTCGTAATTCCTGTCAAAATGGGCTGGCAAACATTGGTACTATCCAAAAGTCCACCCATGCCCACTTCCATGATAGCCACATCTACTTGCTCTAAGGCAAAGTAGTCATAGGCTATGGCTGTGATAATCTCAAACTCGGTTGTGCCCTGTAAATTAGCGGCCGCTTCTCCCTCCAACAAAGACTGATAGTCTGCCATGAGGACTTCTAGCCTAGCCACTGGAATGGATTCCCCATTGATGCTAATCTGGTCTGTGTAATGAATGAGATAGGGCGAGCTAAACACGCCAACTCTCAGCCCTAGCTTTTCTAGCATCTTTTTCAAAAAAGCAATGGTCGAACCCTTGCCATTGGTCCCTCCGATATGGATGACCTTGAGTTTGAGATGGGAATTGCCACGCAAAGCTAATAGTTCCTCCATTCGTTCCAAGCCAAAATGCGGTTGGTCCGTCCGGTAGTTAGCAATCCACTGATTGTTTTGAATTTCTTTCATCTTATTTATATTGTTTTAAATCTAAATCTTCCGCTTCATCAGCCAGACGAATGGCGGAGGCAATTTCAACTGCCATCCTGTGACTAGCTACATCATGCACGCGCACCACTTCTACACCCTGTCTCGCAGCGATACTAGTTACATGAGCCGAAGCTGTGTCCCGATTTCGGAAACCAAGCTCTGTCTCAGGATTGACCTCAAACCCACTTTCTTCAAGGATATTGATGACAAACCGCTTGCGCGACACTCCAAGAAAGATTGGATAGCCCTTCTGATGGAGTTTATCCAGGTCCCGTAAAAGAAGCAAATTTTCTTTCTTGGTCAGACCAAAGCCAATTCCTGGATCCAACAGGATATTTTCTAGTGCAATACCAGCTTCCTCTGCTCTCGCTAAGGCTCTATCAAAGAAAGCCTCCATCAAGTCTTCGATTGGCATTTTTTCAAAGTCAGCTAACTCTTCCTCTGTAAAAGCTTGACCAAAACCAAAATGAGGAAATATGAGCGAGCTAGGATGCTGAGGTCGCGCCATGACTGGATTAAACATAATGACTACTTTCGCACCAGCCTTAGCAACCACATGGGCCATTTTCTCATCACCCATAAGACCAGTGATATCATTGACTAGATTAGCACCAGCAGCCAAAGCAGCCTCTGCCACCTGACTTTTCCAAGTATCAATAGAGATGAGGACATCACTTTCCTTGCGAATAGCTTTGATTACTGGAACAACACGCTGGATTTCCTCTTCTATCTCAACATAGCTACTTCCCGGCCGAGGCCGAGTCGATTCTCCGCCGATATCGAGCATACTGGCTCCTTCTGCTATCAATTTACGAGCCTGCTGGAGCGCCTGCTCAAGAGCAAAAAATTGACCACCGTCCGAAAAGGAGTCTGGGGTTACATTGATAATTCCGCAAATAGATGTCTTTGAATGATTGGCTTTACTTGACATATTGGTTACTCCCTCAAGGCTTTTCACCATATTATACTCTTCGAAAATCAAATTCAAACCACGTCAACGTCGCCTTGCCGTACTCAAGTACAGCCTGTGGCTAGTTTCCTAGTTTGCTCTTTGATTTTCATTGAGTATTATTTCTCTATTTTACCATAAAAAGAAAAAGATGGATACTATTGCATTCATCTTTCTCCCAATAGAAAAAAGCAAGCAATTGTCAAAAATCTTAAACAGAAATCCCTAATGTCCGACTCATGATCACCACAAGAGCCAATAAACAGAAGGCTACCCCATTAACAATCATGTGAAGCAAGATAGACATTTCCAAACGTTGTGTCTTGTAAGCTGTCCAAGATAGAACGATTGACATACCTCCATAAATCAATAAAGAAGGTAAATTACTTGGTTGGTGCAATAAAGCAAACACAATCGTACCAACCACAAATCCCAAGTTCTCCTTGCCTCGAAAAATCTTTTTAGGAACAATCCCACGGCACAAGATTTCCTCACAAATCGGAGCAAGCAAGGCTAGCAAGAAGAAGCTAGAAATCAGAGAACTATTCTGAACCATATCGTTAATCTGAGACTGGTTAGCTGTTGTCGTCTCATTTGACAGTTGCAACAAGATAGAACCAAATATATTTGAACAGATAATGACTAAATAACTTAATCCCAATCGTGCTAGATCCTTAGCCCTAAAAAAAGAAAAATTAAAACTTGCTAATTGCGTTTTACGAGCTCCAATAATAAATAGCGCTAAAACCACAATTGAAATACTAGCGACTATCAGTCCTGACTGTAACAGTGGTACTGCATTTAAAGTTAAAATAGCAGTAACTCCTAAAGGAATCTGATATAAAATTGTCGCTAGCAAAAAGAGCAAAATCCAGCCTGCACGATTCAACAATTCTTTCCACATACTTTTCTCTTCCATCATTCATCTCCTAGACTTTGTATTAAAAAAAGGGGGAAATCCCCCTGGGTAATTCTATTATAGGGCCATGCTGATATAGTTAAGGATAAACAAGGCATCCAAAATCCAAATCATTACATGGACATCTTTAGCTTGACCTTTGACAAGCTTAGTCAAAGTGTAAGTCAAGAAACCAA
>CAUOWW010000097.1:0-5238 GCA_963508345.1 uncultured bacterium | reverse complement strand
TTTATTTTGATGCTAGTAAGGGAGATTTAGATGAAATCCTTGTTTCTGTGGGTGACAAGGTCAGCGAAGGGCAGGCTTTAGTCAGGTACAGTAGTTCAGAAGCCCAGGCGGCCTATGATTCAGCGAGCCGAGCAGTCGCGAAGGCAGACCGTCATATCAATGAACTCAATCAAGCACGAAATGAAGCCGCTTCAGCTCCGGCTCCACAGTTACCAGCGCCAGCAGGAGGAGAAGGTGCAGCAGTGCAAGCTCCAGCTCCAGTCTCAGGAAATTCAGTTTCATCTATTGATGCACAACTGGGTGATGCTCGTGATGCCCGTGCAGATGCAGCAGCACAATTAAGTAAGGCTCAAAGTCAGTTGGATGCCATGACGGTTCTCAGCACTCTAGAAGGAACTGTGGTCGAAGTCAACCGTAATGTTTCTAAATCTCCAACTGGAGCTAGCCAGGTGGTAGTTCATGTCGTTAGCAATGAAAACTTGCAAGTTAAGGGGGAGCTATCTGAATATAATCTTGCCAATCTCTCTGTAGGACAAGAAGTAACTTTTACTTCTAAAGTTTACCAAGATAAGAGCTGGACTGGTAAGATTAGCTACATTTCTGACTACCCTAAAAACAATGGTGAAGCAGCAAGTGCAGCTACTGCTGCAGCAGGTGGTAATTCTGGTTCTAAATATCCATATACCATCGATGTTACAAGTGAAATCGGTGATTTGAAACAAGGATTCTCAGTAAGTGTTGAGGTCAAGAATAAGAGTAAAGCCATTTTGGTTCCTCTAACAAGTATTGTGACTGAAAATGATAAGAACTATGTCTGGGTGCTTGACGAGCAGAAAAAGGCCAAGAAAGTGGAAGTTGGTTTGGGAAATGCTGATGCAGACAACCAAGAAATCACTTCAGGTCTGACAAATGGAGTCAAGGTCATCAGTAACCCAACGTCTTCTCTAGAGGAAGGAAAAGAGGTGAAGGCTGATGAAGCAACTAATTAGTCTAAAAAATATCTGCAGAAGCTACCGTAACGGTGACCAAGAACTGCAGGTTCTCAAAAATATCAACCTAGAAGTGAATGAGGGTGAATTTGTTGCCATCATGGGACCATCTGGTTCTGGTAAGTCAACTCTCATGAATACGATTGGGATGTTGGATACACCAACCAGTGGAGAATATTATCTTGAAGGTCAAGAAGTGGCTGGATTGGGTGAAAAACAACTAGCCAAGGTTCGCAACCAACAAATCGGTTTTGTCTTTCAGCAGTTCTTTCTTCTATCCAAACTCAATGCTCTGCAAAATGTAGAATTGCCCTTGATTTACGCAGGAGTTTCGGCTTCAAAACGTCGCAAGTTAGCCGAGGAATATTTAGATAAGGTTGAATTGACCGAACGTAGTCACCATTTGCCTTCAGAATTATCTGGAGGTCAAAAGCAACGTGTAGCTATCGCGCGTGCCTTGGTAAACAATCCTTCTATTATCCTAGCGGACGAACCGACAGGAGCCTTGGATACTAAAACAGGTAATCAAATCATGCAATTATTAGTTGAACTGAATAATGAAGGAAAAACTATTATCATGGTAACACATGAGCCTGAAATCGCTGCTTATGCCAAACGCCAGATTGTTATTCGGGATGGAGTTATTTCGTCTGACAGTGCTCAGTTAGAAAAGGAGGAAAACTAAGATGCAGAATCTGAAATTTGCCTTTTCATCTATCATGGCCCACAAGATGCGCTCTTTTCTAACTATGATAGGGATTATCATTGGTGTCTCATCGGTTGTTGTGATTATGGCTCTGGGGGATTCTATGTCTCGTCAGGTCAATAAAAATATGACCAAGTCACAGAAGAATATCCATGTCTTTTTCTCACCTATTAAAAGTAAAGATGGTTCTTTTACCCAAAAACAATCAGCTTTGACAGTCTCTGGGAAAGAAGAGAATGTTCCTGTTGAACCACCAAAACCACAAGAATCCTGGGTCAGGGAGGCAGCTAAACTGAAGGGAGTAGATAGTTACTATGTAACCAACTCAACAAATACCACCCTATCCTATAAAGATAAAAAAGTGGAGCGCGCTAGCTTGACGGGTGGGAATATTACCTACATGAAGGCGGTTGAAAATGAAATTGTTGCAGGCCGAAGTCTCATAGCTCAGGATTATAAAGATGTGGCCAGTGTCATTTTACTAGACCAAGAACTTGCTAATAGTCTGTTTGGGTCAGCTCAAGAAGCTGTTAACCAGATTATAGATGTCGGTGGCTTTAGTTATCGTGTCATTGGTGTCTATACTAGCGATGAGGCCAAGACTGCCAAGACTTTTGGTATTGGTGGGCTTCCTATTACGACTAATATTTCTCTTGCCAACAACTTCAATATGGATGAGATTTCTGATATTGTCTTCCGTGTTAATGATACCAGTTTGACACCAACTGTGGGACCAGAATTAGCTAGAAAATTGACCGAAATTGCTGGTCTTCAGCAAGGGGAGTATCAGGTGGCAGATGCGACTGCAGCCTTCCAAGAAGTACAACAACTTTTTGGATTTATAACTACGATTATTAGTGCCATTGCAGGAATTTCCCTTTTTGTTGGAGGGACTGGTGTTATGAACATCATGCTGGTTTCGGTGACGGAGCGTACTCGTGAGATTGGTCTCCGTAAGGCCTTGGGTGCAACTCGTGCCAATATTTTAATCCAGTTTTTGATTGAATCCATGATTTTGACCTTGCTTGGCGGAGTTATTGGTTTAACCATTGCGACAGGATTAACCGCTATAGCTGGTCTACTCTTGCAAGGATTGATTGCGGGTATAGAAGTGGGAGTATCAATTCCAGTTGCCCTATTTAGTCTTGCAGTTTCGGCTAGCGTTGGTATGATTTTTGGGGTATTACCAGCCAATAAAGCGTCTAAACTTGATCCAATCGAAGCCCTTCGATATGAATAAGATCAACAAGATGGACACTTGTCTATCTTGTTTTTGTATGGATTTCTCTATCGAAAATCCTTAAAAATGTGATATAATGAAGTGTTAGAAAAACAGGTTTCATTTGCCTGGAAAGGAAAAATTATGTCTGAAAAGAATTTTTATATTACAACGCCGATTTACTATCCATCTGGAAAACTTCATATCGGATCTGCCTACACAACCATCGCCTGTGATGTCTTAGCGCGTTACAAACGCCTGATGGGTTACGATGTCTTTTATCTTACAGGTCTTGATGAGCACGGTCAGAAAATCCAGCAGAAAGCAGAAGAAGCTGGAATTACTCCTCAAGCCTATGTTGATGGAATGGCAGTTGGAGTTAAAGAACTCTGGCAATTACTAAATATCTCATACGATAAATTTATCCGTACAACTGATGACTACCATGAAAAAGTTGTCGCTCAAGTATTTGAGCGCTTGCTTGCTCAAGATGACATCTATTTGGGTGAATACTCTGGTTGGTACTCAGTATCAGATGAGGAATTCTTTACAGAAAGCCAGCTTGCGGAAGTTTTCCGTGACGAAGTTGGAAATGTAACTGGCGGTATTGCTCCATCAGGTCACGAAGTAGAATGGGTTTCTGAAGAATCATACTTCCTTCGTCTCAGCAAATATCAAGATCGTTTGGTAGACTTTTTTAAAGCTCATCCTGAATTTATCACTCCAGATGGTCGTCTGAATGAAATGCTTCGCAACTTCATCGAGCCAGGTTTGGAAGATTTGGCAGTTTCTCGTACAACCTTTACATGGGGTGTTCCAGTACCATCAAATCCAAAACACGTTGTCTACGTTTGGATTGATGCCCTTCTTAACTATGCGACAGCTCTTGGCTACGGTCAAGACGAACATGGTAACTTTGACAAGTTCTGGAATGGAACAGTCTTCCACATGGTAGGAAAAGACATCCTTCGTTTCCACTCAATCTACTGGCCAATCCTTCTTATGATGTTGGATATCAAATTGCCAGACCGTTTGATTGCCCATGGTTGGTTTGTCATGAAAGACGGCAAGATGTCTAAGTCTAAAGGGAATGTCGTTTACCCTGAAATGTTGGTAGAGCGTTATGGACTAGATCCACTTCGTTACTACCTCATGCGTAGCCTTCCAGTTGGTTCAGACGGAACCTTCACTCCAGAGGACTATGTGGGCCGTATCAACTACGAATTGGCCAATGACCTTGGAAACCTCCTCAACCGTACAGTTTCTATGATTAACAAGTACTTTGATGGACAAATTCCTGCCTATGTAGAAGGTGTAACAGAGTTTGACAATGCTCTTGTTGACGTTGCAGAACAATCAATCGCTGACTACCACACCTACATGGAAGCAGTTGACTACCCACGTGCACTTGAAGCGGTCTGGACTCTGATCTCTCGTACTAACAAATACATCGATGAGACAGCTCCATGGGTCTTGGCCAAGGATGAAGCTCTTCGTGACCAATTAGCAAGTGTCATGAGCCACTTGGCAGCCAGTCTTCGTGTCGTTGCTCACTTGATTGAGCCATTTATGATGGAAACCAGTCGTGCAGTTTTGAATCAACTTGGTCTAGCAGAAGTTTCTAGCCTTGAAAACTTGAGCTTGGCTGACTTCCCAGCAGATGTGACTGTAGTTGCCAAAGGAACACCAATCTTCCCACGTCTCGATATGGAAGAAGAAATCGCCTATATCAAGGAACAAATGGAAGGCAATAAACCAGCAGTCGAAAAAGAGTGGAACCCAGACGAAGTTGAACTCAAACTAAACAAGGAAGAAATCAAGTTTGAAGACTTTGACAAGGTCGAAATCCGTGTCGCAGAAGTCAAAGAAGTGTCTAAAGTAGAAGGTTCAGATAAGTTGCTTCAATTCCGCTTGGATGCTGGTGATGGTGAAGATCGTCAAATCCTCTCAGGGATTGCAAAATACTATCCAAATGAACAAGAATTGGTCGGCAAGAAAGTTCAAATCGTTGCCAATCTCAAACCTCGTAAGATGATGAAAAAATATGTCAGCCAAGGTATGATCCTATCAGCTGAACATGATGGACAATTAACCCTTCTCACAGTTGATCCAGCTGTACCAAACGGAAGTGTGATTGGGTAAAATAGACAGGACTAGTCCAGGCTAGTTCTGTTTTTTTTCTTTAACTATTATGCTTTACAAACTAGTGTGAAAGTAGTATACTATAGATGAAACTACTAGTAGGTATTACAAAATAGATTAGAAGGGAGAAGGGAGAAGGGATGAAAGAAACTCAACTATTAAAAGGTGTTCTTGAAGGTTGT
>CAUOWW010000096.1:0-5317 GCA_963508345.1 uncultured bacterium | reverse complement strand
ATTGAACTCTTCCGTAACGGTGCCTTCCTTGTAGACAAGAAACAAGAAACATCTATCCCAGGCGTTTACGCAGTAGGTGACTGTGCGACTGTTTATGACAACGCTCGTAAAGACACTAGCTACATCGCTCTTGCTTCAAATGCTGTTCGTACTGGTATCGTTGGTGCATATAACGCTTGTGGACATGAATTGGAAGGAATCGGTGTTCAAGGTTCAAACGGTATCTCTATCTACGGTCTTCACATGGTTTCAACTGGTTTGACTCTTGAAAAAGCGAAAGCTGCTGGTTACAATGCAACTGAAACAGGCTTTAACGATCTTCAAAAACCAGAATTCATGAAACATGACAACCATGAAGTAGCAATCAAGATTGTCTTTGACAAAGATAGCCGTGAAATTCTTGGTGCCCAAATGGTTTCACACGATATTTCAATCAGCATGGGAATCCATATGTTCTCACTTGCTATCCAAGAGCATGTGACAATTGATAAATTGGCATTGACAGACCTCTTCTTCTTGCCACACTTCAACAAACCATACAACTACATCACAATGGCTGCTCTTACAGCTGAAAAATAAAAATGAATGAACTATCTGGCCTTAGGTTAAGGTCAGATAGTTTTTTAGTTATACTCTTCGAAAATCAAATTCAAACCACGTCAGCTTCGCCTTACCGTACTCAAGTACAGCCTGCGGCTAGCTTCCTAGTTTGCTCTTTGATTTTCATTGAGTATCAATCTGTACCCATACAATTATCCTTTTTTTATCTTGTGATTCCTTCTAATCTGACTTAAAATGAAATGGTAGCTACCAATACAAATGATGAGGATAAAGAAATGACTGAAAATCGTTATGAACTAAATAAAAACTTGGCACAGATGCTCAAAGGTGGGGTTATCATGGACGTTCAAAATCCTGAACAGGCTCGTATTGCAGAGGCTGCTGGTGCGGCTGCTGTTATGGCATTGGAGCGGATTCCAGCTGATATTCGTGCAGCTGGTGGTGTTTCCCGTATGAGTGATCCAAAGATGATTAAGGAAATTCAAGAAGCGGTTAGTATTCCAGTAATGGCCAAGGTCAGAATCGGGCATTTTGTTGAGGCTCAGATTTTAGAGGCTATTGAAATTGACTATATCGATGAGAGTGAAGTTTTATCTCCAGCTGATGACCGTTTCCATGTGGATAAGAAAGAATTCCAAGTTCCTTTTGTCTGTGGAGCTAAGGACTTGGGTGAAGCCTTGCGTCGTATCGCTGAAGGTGCTTCTATGATTCGTACAAAAGGAGAACCGGGTACAGGAGATATTGTCCAAGCTGTTCGTCATATGCGTATGATGAATCAGGAAATTCGCCGCATTCAAAATCTACGTGAGGACGAACTTTATGTTGCTGCCAAGGACTTGCAAGTCCCTGTAGAATTGGTTCAATATGTCCATGAGCATGGGAAATTGCCCGTTGTAAACTTTGCGGCTGGAGGCGTTGCAACGCCAGCAGATGCTGCGCTGATGATGCAATTAGGGGCAGAGGGTGTCTTTGTCGGTTCAGGTATTTTCAAGTCAGGAGATCCTGTTAAACGAGCGAGTGCCATTGTCAAAGCAGTAACCAATTTCCGAAATCCTCAAATCCTAGCTCAAATCTCTGAAGATCTAGGAGAAGCTATGGTTGGTATTAATGAAAATGAAATACAAATTCTCATGGCAGAGCGAGGAAAATAGATGAAAGTCGGAATATTGGCCTTGCAAGGTGCCTTTGCAGAACATGCAAAAGTGTTAGAGCAATTAGGAGTCGAGAGTGTTGAAATCAGAAATTTAGAAGATTTTCAGAAATCTCGGAGTGATTTATCGGGTTTGATATTACCTGGTGGTGAGTCTACAACCATGGGCAAGCTCTTACGAGACCAGAACATGCTGATTCCTATCCGAGAAGCCATTCTATCTGGTTTACCAGTTTTTGGAACCTGTGCTGGATTAATTTTGCTGGCTAAGGAAATTACTTCTCAGGAAGAGAGTCATCTTGGAACTATGGATATGGTGGTCGAGCGCAATGCCTATGGGCGCCAATTAGGAAGTTTCTACACGGAAGCAGAATGTAAGGGAGTCGGTCAGATTCCAATGACTTTTATTCGCGGTCCGATTATCAGTAGTGTTGGAAAGGGTGTAGAAATTCTAGCAAGAGTTGAAGATCAAATCGTTGCAGCCCAAGAAAAAAATATGCTGGTAACCTCTTTTCATCCAGAATTGACTGATGATGTGCGCTTGCACCAGTACTTTATCGGAATGTGTAAAGAAAAAAGTTGAGATTGAATTCTCAACTTTTTTACATGTAATAAACAATGGCAATGTATTGGAGGGCAGATGCGACTAGGATAAAGAGATGCCAAATCATGTGGAAATAAGGTTTTTTCTTGGCGTAAAATCCAGCTCCAACTGTATAACAGAGTCCGCCAGTTACCATGAGACTCCAGAAAATTGGTGTTGTTTGACTGATAATGGCAGGAATGATAGTCAGAACCAACCAGCCCATAATCAGGTAAAGAGCAAGGCTAAATTTCTCATTGACTTTTTTAGCAAAGATTTTATAGAGAATACCAAAGATGGTCGTTCCCCATTGGATGGCAATAATCAGATAGCCAAACCAGTTATTCATTAAGGTCAAGACGACGGGCGTGTATGAGCCAGCAATGGCAACATAAATCATAGAATGATCGATGATTCGCAAGACATATTTGTGGGTTGAACCATAGACCATAGAGTGGTAAATGGTGGATGAGAGGAACATGAGAAAGAGACTAATAACAAAAATGGAAACGCCGATAGAGGATAAAAATCCGTATGTCTCATAACTATAGGTGGATGAAATAGGCAGTAAGATGAGCATGATGACTGCACCTACTGCGTGGGTCACACTATTAGCAATCTCCTCTCCAAAACTGAGTTGTTTACTGAGTTTAAGACTAGTGTTCATTGGATTACCTCCTCTTGAGTATGATGGATTAAGGCTAGGGTTTGATGATAGAGCTTAACGGTTTGGCAGCTGGTTTGGATAATGGGGTCAGCTGGATCAATTCCTTGGTTCATGTAATCCACAAAAGCGTCGTAGAGTTGGTCTGAACTTGCTTGAGTTTGTAGAGTATTAAGTGTCTGGGCTATTTCTTGAATAGAAAATACAGACTTGAGTGTTGTGATAGCAATCAGACGGGCAATCTGTTGACGTTGGTATTTTTTCTTGTCAGGCTTTGTCAGGTAACCATGTTTGACATAATTATTGACCATAGATGCTGTTAGGCCCTTGTCTTTATCAGGAGAAATAGGAGCGCAGACCTGATTGACATAGAGCAAAACCTGGTCTAGATAGAGGTCAATGTTTGGAATTTCTGCCCATTTTGGGTAGGAAAAGGTAGTTTTCATTTTTAACTCCTTTTTATCTAGTTTTGATAACTAGATTATAAAATAACAAAAACAGAAAGTCAAGTTTTAACTGCTTGTGAAAAGGCTTAAATTATGCTATGATGGGAGAAACTAGTCAGAAATGAGGAGAAAAGATGGAGATTCGTTTAGCTTTTCCAAATGAAGTAGATGCCATTATGCAGGTGATGGAGGAGGCCAAGAAATGTTTAGCAGATGTTGGTAGTGACCAGTGGCAAAATGGTTATCCAAATGCTGATATTATTATTGAGGATATTATCTCAGGTCAAGCCTATGTAGCCTTGGAAGAGGGAGAACTATTAGCCTATGCTGCTGTGACCAAGAGTCCAGAGGCAGCCTATGAAGCCATTTATGAAGGCAACTGGCAAGCTGGGGAGTCAGAGTACCTAGTCTTTCACCGTATTGCTGTGGCAGCAGATGTGCAGGGACAGGGAGTTGCTCAAACTTTCTTAGAGGGCTTGATTGAAGGATTTGATTATCTAGATTTTCGCTCAGATACGCATGTTGCAAACAAGGCCATGCAACATATTTTTGAAAAATTAGGTTTTAAACAGGTTGGTAAGGATCCAGTTGATGGCGAACGCTTGGCCTATCAAAAATTGAAGAAATAATGCAAAAGAAGTACGTAAAAAAGCTCTACTTTTCGCCAACAGGAACCTTGTCTTTGGTTGCCGACGAGCAATATCTGTATGGAATTTGGGTTCAGGAGCAGAAGCATTTTGAGAGGGGGATAGGAGATGAAACAATAGAAGTAGTTGTTAGTCATCCTATTTTAGACCTAGTTATTGCTTGCTTAGATGCTTACTTTAAAGGCAAGTCTCGGGATTTATCCGACTTGCCCTTGGCTCCAATCGGAACGGATTTTGAAAAGCGAGTTTGGTCCTATTTACAGGGAATTCCTTATGGTCAGACAGTGACCTATGGACAAATAGCCCAAGACCTGCAAGTGGCTTCTGCTCAAGCAATTGGCGGAGCGGTAGGACGCAATCCTTGGTCTATCCTAGTACCTTGTCATCGTGTGCTGGGAGCAGGCAAGCGTCTGACAGGTTATGCTGCAGGAGTGGAAAAGAAAGCTTGGCTATTAGAGCATGAAGGCGCAGATTTTAAAGATATAGAATAGAAGGTGAAACACATGTTAGAATTTATCGAATACCCAAAATGTTCAACTTGTAAAAAAGCAAAACAAGAATTAAATCAATTAGGTGTGGACTACAAAGCTGTTCACATCGTCGAAGAAACACCTAGCCAAGAAGTCATTTTAAACTGGCTAGAAACCTCAGGGTTCGAGTTGAAGCAATTTTTCAACACTAGTGGGATTAAATACCGTGAATTAGGGCTGAAAGATAAGGTAGGAAGTCTATCGAACCAAGAAGCAGCTCAGTTGCTAGCAAGCGACGGAATGTTGTTAAAACGGCCAATTTTAGTAGAAAATGGAACTGTTAAGCAAATTGGTTATCGAAAAGCTTACGAAGAATTGGGACTGAAATAGTTTTTACTTATCTCTTTGATAGATAAAATATATAACCTCCCTGTTTCAAAGTATGATAAACTAGTAGGTGGACAAAGTCTGTATCTGACCGTAGCAAATAATTTCATTGACGGCAGAAGTATGGTAGAATGAATCATTATCAGGAGAGGATGTTTTTATGAATGTTACAACGATTTTAGCATCAGATTGGTACCAAAACTTGATGCAATTGATTCCGGATGGCAAGCTGTTTAGCCTGCGTTCGGTCTTTGATGGGATTCCAAGAATTGTCCAACAACTTCCAACAACGATTATGTTGACCATTGGTGGTGCCCTTTTTGGCTTGGTTTTGGCGCTTCTTTTTGCCATTGTGAAAATCAATCGTGTCAAGATTTTATATCCCTTGCAGGCCTTCTTTGTTAGTTTC
>CAUOWW010000095.1:0-5377 GCA_963508345.1 uncultured bacterium | reverse complement strand
TTGATGATATCTTTTGAACTTAACATCTTTTTCTCCTAGACTATTTCATACTTATACTCTTCGAAAATCTCTTCAAACCACGTCAGCTTCACCTTGCCGTAGGTATATGTTACTGACTTCGTCAATCTTATTTACAACCTCAAAGCAGTGCTTCGAGCAGCCTACGGCTAGCTTCCTAGTTTGCTCTTTGATTTTCATTGAGTATTATCTCAATCCATCCTCTTAAAAAGAGAGATGAATTGATTATAAAAGCGAGTTAGTCCCCCAACTCGCCTTCACCTTAATTTCTATCAATTAGTTATAGATTTTAAATGCATCATCGTCGTTTTTACCAACGAATGGCATTGCTTTACGCAATTCTGCACCAACTTTTTCAATTTCAAGGTTAGCTGCTTGTTCACGGTAAGCAGTCAATTTTGGACGTCCAGCTTTATAGTCATTTACAAAGTCATTTGCAAATTTACCATTTTGGATGTCTGCCAAGACAGCTTTCATGTTTTCTTTAACTTGCTCAGTGATGACACGTGGACCTGATACATAGTCACCGTATTCAGCAGTGTTTGAAATTGATTGACGCATTTTCTTGAATCCACCTTCGTAGATCAAGTCAACGATCAATTTCATTTCGTGAAGAACTTCAAAGTAAGCCAATTCTGGAGCGTAACCTGCTTCTGTCAAGACTTCGAAACCTGCTTCGATAAGGGCAGTCAAACCACCACAAAGTACAGCTTGTTCACCAAACAAATCTTCTTCAGTTTCTTCTTTGTAAGTTGTTTCAAGAAGACCTACACGAGCTGCTCCAACACCTTTACACCAGTCCATAGCAATGTTTTTCGCATTTCCTGTTGCATCTTGGTAAACTGCATAAAGAGCTGGAACACCAAATCCTTCTTCATAAGTACGACGTACCAAGTGTCCTGGTCCTTTAGGAGCACACATGAAGACATCTACATCTGCAGGAACTTTGATAAATTCAAAGTGAATGTTGAAACCATGAGCAAATCCAACTGCGTTTCCAGCTTCCAAGTTTGGAGCGATTTCTGCTTCGTACAATTCTTGTTGGATTTCGTCTGGTGCCAAAATCATGATAACATCAGCCAATTTAGTTGCTTCTGCTACTGTGTAAGTGTCAAATCCATCTTCTTTTGCTTTATCAAAAGATTTACCTGGACGTACACCGATAATAACGTCACGACCTGAATCACGCAAGTTTTGAGCATGCGCATGTCCTTGCGAACCATAACCGATAACGGCGATTTTTTTACCATCAAGTGCTGCTACTTTAACATCTTTTTCGTATTCCATTTGAACTGCCATAGTTTTTCTCTCTTTTCTATTATTTATTGCCTTTTAGGCTGGTTTAACAAATTTAAGTTGGATTTTTAGTCGCGGGTAAATCCAGTTGCACCCGTACGAGCGATATTGCGAATACCGTATGGTCGAATGACTCGCAATAGGGCTTCACTCTTTTCAGCATTTCCTGTCATCTGAATGGTAATCGAGCTTGGCGCTACGTCTACCACTGTTGCACGGAAAGGTTGAATAATCGCTAGAATCTCAGCTCGCTTCTCAGCTGGCGCTGACATCTTAACTAAAATCACCTCGCGCTCCAAATGAGGCTTGTCTGTAATATCTCGAATGCGAATCACATCAATCTGACGATTAAGTTGCTTGATGATTTGCTCCACTTCATCATGAGAAACTACATCAATAATAATAGTGATACGCGATACATTCGGATCTTCTGTTGCTCCAACAGAGATGCTCTCGATATTAACCTGACGACGAGACAGGACACCTGTAAAGCGATTGAGGACTCCTGAACGATTTTGTAGTTTTGCTGTTAACATTCTACGCATGGAACTTCACCCCCAACATCTCATGATTACTCTTACCAGCTGGTACCATTGGTAACACCTGCTCCTTACGAGAAATATCTACCTCGATTAGCATAGGAACATCCTCAGTGATGACTTCAAGATCTTGAGCCAAGGTCTCAGGATTGTCAAACTTATAGTTTTTAATGCCATAAGCCTGTGCCATCAGTTGGAAATCAGGAAGGGTATCAAAGACTGACTCTGACGTTCTACCTTCATAGAAGGATTCCTGCCACTGGCGAACCATTCCAAGCGAGTGGTTGTTCAGCATAACCACCTTGATTGGCACCTTGTAAATGTTCAAAATAGCCAATTCCTGGTTAGTCATTTGGAAACCACCATCCCCAACAAACAAGACAACTTCCTTATCTGGGTTGGCAATTTTAGCCCCGATTGCTGCTGGAATTCCAAATCCCATCGTTCCCAAACCACCTGAAGTCACTAACTGACGTTCATTTTGGTAGGGATAATACTGGGCTGTCCACATTTGGTGTTGACCAACGTCTGTTACCACAATGGCATCTCCATTCGTCAATTCACCAATTCGTTCAATAACAGCTTGCGGCTGAACCACACGCTCTTTCTTATCATAAGAACGAACGCGGTTCTTATCTTTAGTAACTTTTTCAATCCATTTTTCAGTATTGTTATGAACTGTCGGTTCAGCCAACAACATTTGCAAGGCTTTCTTAGCATCTCCAACTACAGGAATATCCGCACTGATAATCTTGCCAATCTCGGCTGGGTCAATATCAATATGGGCAACCTTAGCATTCTTAGCAAAGGTCTTAGGATTCCCCGTCAAGCGGTCATCGAAACGACAACCAATACTAATCATAAAGTCCGCTTCTGTCATGGCAATATTAGCTGCAAATGACCCGTGCATGCCTCCCATTCCAAGGAAGAGTGGGTGACTCGTTGCAATCGTACCTTGCCCCAAAAGACTGGTTACCACTGGAATTTGATATCGCTCTGCAAATTCATTTAGTTCCGCAGCAGCTTCAGCATAACTAATTCCACCACCAGCTAACAAGACTGGCTTTTTAGCCTTGGATAATTGCTTCAAGATTTTCTTGATTTGCATATCATTTGGCTCAAGAGTTGGCTGATAGCTTGGTAGGTTCACTTCTGGTGAATAGATGAAGTCTGTTTCTAAAGCAGATACGTCTTTAGGTAGGTCAATGACGACTGGCCCTGGTCGACCTGTAGTTGCGATATGGACAGCTTCCGTAATGATTCGAGGAATATCAGCTGTCTCACGAACTTGGTAATTGTACTTAGTGATTGGCATGGTAATTCCCACGATGTCTGCCTCCTGAAAGGCATCCTTCCCAATCCCTGCTCGCGCCACCTGACCTGTAAAGACCAAAAGGGGAACGCTATCGCTCATGGCATCTGCAATCCCTGTAATGGCATTTGTTGCTCCTGGCCCACTCGTGACGACGGCAACGCCCAACTTTCCAGTTGATTTGGCATATCCTTCAGCTTCGTGCAAACAACCTTGCTCATGGCGTCCCAAGATGTGGCGAATACCTTTAAAATTATATATCGCATCATACAAAGGTAAGACCGCACCACCAGGATAACCAAAAATGGTATCAATTCCTAAGTCCCGAAGTGTTTCCAAAACTAGGTCCGACCCCGTCTTAGGAGATTCTAAACTGATTTTCTCCATTGTTCCCCTTTCTCTTCTCTTAAAAATAACTTGTTACTATCATACCATTTTTTCAAAATTTTTCAAGAGAAAAGAAGAAATTTTCTGAATTTTCTATTTTAACGTTTATTTATGAATGTTATTTTTGTTTTTATTTAAAAGATACCGATTTCCTTATTTAAAAAGAAAAAAAGAACTGATTTCTCAGTCCTTCATTAATCTTATTCCACACTAAATAGGTATGGGTAAACAGGTTGTTGGCCTTGGTGGATTTCGACTTCAACGTCTTCGAATTCTTCTGCGATTTCTTGAGCAATTTCATTAGCAAGTTCTTCGCTCCCGTCTTCACCGACATAGAAGGTTACGATTTCACTATCTTCATCCAACATATGTTTCAAGGTTTCTGTCAAGGTTTGGTGCATGTCAGGATTTGACACGAGAATTTTCCCATCCACCATACCTAAATTATCGTTTTCATGGATTTCCAAGCCATCAATGGTTGTATCACGCACAGCTGTTGTGACGCTTCCGCTAACGACATCGCTAAGAGCAGCTGTCATACGCTCTTGGTTTTCTTCGATGGACTTACTTGGATCAAAGGCAAGAAGACTTGTCAAACCTTGAGGAAGAGTACGAGCTTCTACCACTACTGCTGGTTGCTCCAAAACTTCTGCTGCAGATTGAGCTGCCATGAAGATGTTCTTGTTGTTTGGCAAGAAGATGATGTTACGAGCATTGACCTGTTCAACAGCCTTGATAAAGTCTTCTGTTGAAGGGTTCATAGTTTGACCGCCTTCGATAACATAATCCACACCTTGAGAACGGAAGATATCTGCTAGACCTTTACCAGCCACCACAGCAATCAAAGCATACTCTTTTTCTTCAGCTGGTTTGCTAACTTGGGCAGCTTCTTTTTCAACCTGTGCTTCGTGTTGGTTCCGCATATTGTCAACTTTTACCTTGACCAAGCTACCATATTTAAGACCTTCTTGCATAACAAGTCCTGGATCTTCTGTATGGACATGGACTTTGACAATTTCATCATCATTGACAACAAGGAGAGAATCCCCAAGTTCATTCAAGTAGTTACGGAATTCGTCGTAATCAAAATCTTTGGCATAGGTTGGACCTTGCTTAAGAGCTACCATGATTTCAGTACAGTAACCAAAGGTGATGTCCTCAGTCGCTACGTGACCAGCTACAGACTTGTGGTGTTCTGCATTGATCATTTCACTCATGTTGGCAGGTGTCGCTACAAAGTCCTCAGATGCAATATATTCGCCAGTAAGGGCAGAAAGGAAACCTTCGTAGATAAAGACCAATCCTTGACCACCTGAATCCACAACGCCAACTTCTTTCAATACTGGAAGCATGTCTGGTGTTTTAGCTAGAGCTGTTTTAGCACCTTCTAAAGCTGCGCGCATGACTTCAACAGCATCATCTGTTTGCTCAGCTTTTTTCTTAGCACCGATAGCAGCCCCACGAGAAACTGTCAAAATCGTTCCTTCAACTGGTTTCATCACTGCCTTATAAGCAACTTCCACACCTGATTGGAAGGCAAGGGCCAAGTCTTGACCTGTTAACTCATCTTTATCCTTGATAGCTTGTGAAAATCCACGGAAAAGCTGAGACGTAATAACGCCTGAGTTTCCACGCGCACCCATCAAAAGACCTTTGGCAAGAATGCTCGCTACCTCGCCAACTGTAGAAGCTGGCTTGTCTGCAACTTCTTTAGCTCCATTTTCAATGGTCATTCCCATGTTTGTTCCAGTATCTCCATCTGGAACTGGGAAGACGTTTAATGAATTGACATATTCAGCTTGCTTATTCAAGCGAGTTGATGCAG
>CAUOWW010000094.1:0-5418 GCA_963508345.1 uncultured bacterium | reverse complement strand
TTGGACTTTTCTCCCATCCAAGGTGGACATGGAAATATTGAATTTTTAGCGTATTTGAAAAAAGAAGAGTCAGCAAGCAATCAGGTTCTTGCTGATATTGAAGAAGTAGTAGAGAGGGCGCATAGTCAATTTAAAAATGAATAAAAAAGAGAGACTTGAAAAAATTAGACGATTTGTGACAGATTATCAAATCGGTACACAAGAAGAAATCGTAGAACATTTGAAAGAGGCAGGAATCACTGCCACTCAAGCGACGGTATCCCGAGATATCAAAGAGCTAGGTATTGTCAAAATTCCTTTGAGAGACAACACCTATGTCTATGAATTGCCAAAATCAATCGTAAAAAGTTTGCAACTGGCTGAAGACAATATCGAATCGGCAGAATTGATGGATAAGATGATCAATCTCCAAGTTATTCCAGGAAATACAGCTTTTGTAAAAGCTCAGTTAATTGAGACTTTTGCGGATAAGATTTTTAGCTGTTTAGCTGATGATAGCTCGATTTTAGTCATTGCCAGAAGTGAAAGTCTAGCTGAGGAAATCTTTGAACAAGTAAAAAATTGGTAGGTCTATATGTTACTTGAAATTTCGATAAAAAACTTTGCCATTATTGAGGCTATTTCTCTCAATTTTGAAAAGGGGATGACTGTCCTGACTGGTGAAACGGGTGCAGGGAAGTCGATTATCATTGATGCCATGAATATGATGTTGGGAGCTCGTGCGACGACAGATGTTATTCGTCACGGTGCGCCAAAGGCAGAGATTGAGGGACTTTTCTCAGTTGAGAATAGTCGCCTTTTACAGGAAATTTTTGATGAGCAAGGTTTGGAAATGGGTGATGAGATTATCATCCGTCGGGAAATCTTGCAAAATGGTCGGAGTATCAGTCGTGTCAATGGTCAGATGGTTAATCTGTCTGTTTTACGTGCTATTGGGCAACATCTGGTAGATATTCATGGTCAGCATGACCAAGAGGAGTTAATGCGTCCTCAACTGCATATTCAGATGTTGGATGAATTTGGCGATGTAGCTTTTTGGGACTTGAAAGAAACCTATCAAACGAGTTTTGATGCTTATCGAAAAATGCGCAAGCAGGTTCTGGAAGTCAAGAAAAACCAACAGGAACACAAGGCACGTATCGAAATGTTGGAATTTCAAATGGCAGAGATTGAAGCAGCAAATTTGCAAGCAGGTGAAGACTTGGCTCTTAACCAAGAGCGAGATAAACTCCTCAACCATAAAAACATTGCGGATACGTTGACCAATGCCTACAGTATGCTGGACAATGAAGACTTTTCAAGTCTAGCCAATGTTCGTTCAGCCATGAATGACATGGAAAGTGTAGAAGAGTACGACAATGAATATCGTGAAATTTCAAGCTCACTGTCTGAGACTTACTATATTTTAGAAGACATTAGCAAACGTTTAGAAGCTATTATTGAGAATCTTGATTTTGATGGCAATCGTCTCATGCAGGTTGAGAATCGTTTGGACCTCCTTCATACCATTACTCGTAAATATGGTGGGACTGTAGACGATGTCTTGCTTTACTTTGCTAAGATTACAGAAGAGTACAATCTCTTGACAGGTAATAACCTTTCTTCTGAAGACATGGAAGCTGAACTCAAGAAATTGGAAGTTAATCTTGTTGATTTGGCAGGCCAGCTTGTATCTGCTCGTCATGACTTGGCTCAGCAGCTCGAAGCTGAGATTAAACAAGAACTACAAGACCTTTATATGGAAAAAGCCCAGTTTCAAGTTCGTTTTAGCAAGGGCAAATTCAGTCGTGAGGGAAATGAAATGGTTGAGTTTTATATTTCAACCAACCCTGGTGAAGACTTTAAACCCTTGGTTAAGGTTGCATCTGGTGGAGAATTGTCTCGTCTCATGCTAGCCATTAAGTCTGCCTTTTCACGTAAAGAAGGCAAGACCAGTATAGTCTTTGATGAGGTGGATACAGGAGTTTCAGGCCGTGTAGCTCAGGCTATTGCACAGAAGATTCACAAGATTGGCCAACATGGTCAGGTTCTGGCTATTTCCCATTTGCCACAAGTGATTGCGATTGCGGATTATCAATTCTTTATTGAGAAGATTAGCAATGAGCATTCAACGGTTTCGACTGTTCGTCTCTTGACGGTTGAAGAGCGAGTGGAAGAAATTGCTAAGATGTTGGCAGGTGATGATGTGACGGAAGCTGCCTTGACGCAAGCCAGAGAATTGTTGAGAAATAGGGAGAAATAAGATGACAGACTATTATGTAATTGGAGATGTTCATGGAAAAGCAGCGATGCTAGAAGACCTTCTTAAAACATGGGATGGTCAGACCCAGTTGCTCTTTCTAGGGGACTTGATTGACCGTGGTGAAGATAGTCGCCGTGTCCTTGAAATGGTCAAGGACTTGGTTGATAATCAAGGGGCAATCTGTTTATCAGGAAACCACGAGTATATGTTTTTGACATGGCTAGATGATCCAGAAGAAAGCTATGACCACTATCGTCGTAATGGTGGAGATACAACTATTAACTCTATTCTAGGTCGTCCCTTGGATGCACCAGTTGATGGAGTTGAGGATGCCAAGCGTGTTGCTACTGAAGCGGCAGACTTGGTCGAATTTATTCGTCAAATGCCATTTGTGGTAGAAACAGACAAGTATATCTTCGTTCACGCAGGTATTGATTTGACCTTGGAAGACTGGCATGAAACCACAGATTATAAAAAAGTCTGGCTCAGAAAACCATTCCACGAAGCCGAAAATCATACTGGAAAAATCATTGTCTTTGGCCATACACCAGTTTATGGTTTGTTAAAGCAAGACAGAGGTACAGCTGAGCTTTGGACAACAGAAGATGGCAAGATTGGGATGGATGGAGGAGCTGTTTATGGTGGTGTCCTTCATGGAATTGTCTTTACAGACCAAGGAATGACAGAACACCACTTTATCGAAAATGACGGCTTTGTTGCTGAAGATTAGTACTCCTAGCAGGGTATGGTCTTGTCAAAATATCAAAAACAATTTATAATAAATAGATACCCTGAAAGGAAGAGAATCATGAACTTAGAAGAATTGAAAAAACGACAGGAGAAGATTCGTAACTTCTCTATTATCGCCCATATTGACCATGGAAAGTCGACTCTAGCAGACCGCATTTTGGAAAAAACAGAGACGGTTTCAAGTCGTGAAATGCAGGCCCAGCTTTTGGATAGCATGGATCTAGAACGGGAACGTGGGATTACCATTAAGTTGAATGCCATTGAGCTGAATTACACTGCAAAAGATGGGGAAACTTATATTTTCCACTTGATTGACACACCAGGACACGTAGACTTTACCTATGAAGTTTCACGTTCACTAGCTGCCTGTGAGGGTGCTATTTTGGTGGTCGATGCCGCTCAAGGTATTGAAGCTCAAACCCTTGCAAACGTTTATCTAGCCTTGGACAATGATTTGGAAATCATGCCAGTCATTAACAAGATTGACCTGCCAGCCGCAGATCCTGAGCGCGTGCGTACGGAGATTGAAGATGTCATTGGTTTGGATGCCAGTGAAGCAGTATTAGCTTCTGCCAAGGCTGGTATAGGTATTGAAGAAATCCTCGAGCAAATCGTAGAAAAAGTGCCAGCACCAACGGGTGATGTGACGGCGCCACTTAAGGCTTTGATTTTCGATTCTGTTTACGATGCTTACCGTGGGGTTATCCTCCAAGTTCGTGTCATGGATGGGGTTGTCAAACCTGGCGATAAGATTCAGCTTATGAGCAATGGTAAGACCTTTGATGTGACAGAAGTTGGTATTTTCACTCCTAAGGCAGTTGGTCGTGATTTCCTTGCGACTGGTGACGTTGGTTATATTGCGGCTTCTATTAAGACGGTTCAAGACACTCGTGTGGGTGATACAGTTACCTTGGCAACCAATCCTGCGGCAGAGCCATTACATGGTTACAAGCAGATGAATCCTATGGTCTTTGCGGGTCTCTATCCTATCGAGTCAAACAAGTATAATGACCTACGTGAAGCCCTTGAAAAATTGCAACTGAATGATGCTAGTCTCCAATTTGAACCAGAAACATCTCAGGCACTTGGATTTGGTTTCCGTTGTGGTTTCCTTGGACTTCTTCATATGGATGTTATCCAAGAACGTTTGGAACGTGAGTTTAACATTGACCTCATCATGACAGCTCCATCCGTTATCTATAAGGTTAATTTGACCGACGGTGAGTCTATGGATGTGTCAAACCCATCTGAGTTCCCAGATCCTACCAAGATTGCGACCATTGAAGAGCCTTATGTTAAGGCGCAAATCATGGTACCGCAAGAGTTTGTTGGTGCAGTGATGGAGCTAGCTCAGCGCAAGCGTGGGGATTTTGTGACTATGGACTATATTGATGATAACCGTGTTAATGTTATCTATCAAATTCCACTTGCTGAAATCGTCTTCGACTTCTTTGATAAGCTCAAGTCTTCAACTCGTGGTTATGCAAGCTTTGACTACGAATTGTCAGAGTACCGTCCGTCTAAGCTGGTCAAAATGGATATCCTTCTCAATGGAGACAAGGTGGATGCCCTCAGCTTTATCGTTCATAAGGACTTTGCCTACGAGCGTGGGAAACTTATCGTTGATAAGCTCAAGAAAATCATTCCTCGCCAACAATTTGAGGTTCCAATTCAAGCAGCTATTGGACACAAGATTGTGGCTCGTACTGATATCAAGGCCCTTCGTAAGAACGTACTTGCTAAATGTTATGGTGGTGACGTTTCTCGTAAACGTAAACTGCTTGAAAAACAAAAAGCTGGTAAGAAACGTATGAAAGCAATCGGATCAGTAGAAGTTCCACAAGAAGCCTTCCTCAGCGTTTTGAGCATGGATGAAGAATAGTTGTCATAATTGCTTTTCCTTGTTCACAGGAAATTTATATCAGAATCAATCGTAAAGCAGGCTTTAATGGTCTGTTTTTTTAGTTTTTATACTCTTCGAAAATCAAATTCAAACCACGTCAACGTCGCCTTGCCGTACTCAAGTACAGCCTGCAGCTAGTTTCCTAGTTTGCTCTTTGATTTTCATTGAGTATTAAAACAAAAAATGTTTTATGTGTTTGTTTATGTGTTTGTTTTTATAAGTCAAACTACAAAAACAACAAAAATATAAAAAAAGAGACAAAAAAGAACAGAAAATTATTGACAACGATTTCATATAGTGTTATACTTATAGCATAAAGTTAATGGAAAGAAGGGAAAACCTTATGGGATTAGATCATTTCTTTGACAAAAACCTTGTGTTTTGCTTAGAAGCGGATAATCAAGAACAACTCTTTGATCAGGTTGCAACTTTATTGGAAGAACGGGAAATCGTAACTCCAACCTATCGTGAAGCCTTGATCACGCGTGAAAAGTCATTTCCAACTGGCTTAGATATGGAATTT
>CAUOWW010000093.1:0-5489 GCA_963508345.1 uncultured bacterium | reverse complement strand
TGGTCAAGCTTACTAAAGGAATCAAAGCAATGTCTGTATCTGCCAAAAATGGCTCCACAAAGTTGGCATGCTCATGGGGTAGGTCTGGAATAATCAAGCCCTTAACCGCTGTATCTGCCAAGTCTTTGACAAAATTCCCCACACCATACTGAAAGAGGGGGTTGAAGTAGGTCATAATGACCAGTGGCACCTCTGTTTGAATGGTTTGCAAGGTTTCAACCAAAGCCTGGGTAGAAGTTCCGTGAGCTAGACTGCGCAAGCCAGCTTCTTCTATAACAGGTCCATCTGCGACAGGATCTGAAAAGGGAATGCCCACTTCAATTGCAGAGACACCCAAATCTTCTAAAAAGTGGATTGTTTCACCAAGACCATCCAAACCTTTTTCATGATCTCCAGCCATGATATAGGGAACAAAAATTCCTTTTCCAGTTGCTTTGATAGCGTTCAATTTTTCTGTTAGTGTCTTAGGCATGAGCTTCTCCCTTCTTTGCTGCATCTGCCTCCAAGCGGTCTTTGACTTGAACCACATCCTTGTCTCCACGTCCTGATAGGCAAACAATCATAGACTTGTCTGGACCGAGTTCTTTGGCCAATCTCACCGCAAAGGCAATAGCGTGACTAGATTCCAAGGCTGGGATAATTCCTTCCACACGAGACAAGAGCTGGAATCCTTCCAAGGCTTCTTCGTCTGTCACAGGAACATAGCTGGCACGTTTGATATCGTGGTAGTGAGAATGTTCTGGACCGATACCAGGATAGTCCAAACCTGCTGAGATAGAGAAGGCTTCAAGAATTTGACCATGGGCATCTTGGAGCACATCCATGAGAGAACCGTGAAGAACACCCGGACGACCCTTAGTCAAGGTAGCTGCGTGATGCTCTGTATCCACACCAAGTCCTGCTGCTTCAGCTCCATACATAGCTACTGACTCATCTTCTACAAATGGATGGAAGAGCCCGATAGCATTAGAACCACCACCAACACAGGCTACTAAGGCATCTGGTAAATCTTGACCTGTCAAATCACGGTACTGTTGTTTAGCTTCTCGACCAATGACACTTTGAAAGTCACGAACGATTTCTGGGAATGGATGAGGCCCCAAGGCAGAACCAAGAATATAGTGGGTATCATCGATATTAGCTACCCATGAACGAAGGGCTGCATTGACCGCATCCTTGAGCACGCGCGAACCGTCTGTCACTGCCTCAACCTTGGCTCCCAAAAGCTCCATACGGAACACATTGAGGGCTTGGCGTTTGACATCTTCCTCACCCATGTAGATGGTACATTCCATGTTAAAGAGGGCTGCAGCTGTTGCAGTTGCCACACCGTGCTGACCAGCACCAGTTTCAGCGATAATTTTCTTTTTACCCATGCGTTTAGCCAGAAGAACTTGTCCCAAGGCATTGTTAATCTTGTGGGCCCCTGTATGGTTAAGGTCTTCACGTTTAAGATAAATCTTGGCTCCGCCGATATGCTGGGTCAAGTTTTTTGCGTAGTAAAGAGGAGTTTCACGTCCCACATACTGGCGCAAAAGTTGGTTTAATTCCTCTTGGAAACTTGGATCTGCCTGACTTGCACGATAAGCCTTTTCCAACTCCAAAACTGCTGTCATTAATGTTTCTGGGACAAAACGTCCGCCGAATTTTCCGTAAAATCCATCTTTATTTGGTTCTTGATATGCCATTCTTTACCCTCTCTATAAATCTTCTAATCTTTTCATGATCTTTTTGTCCATCTGTCTCCACTCCGCTTGATACATCTACTGCATAGGGAGTAAAGTGTTGAATTGCTTTTACTACATTGTCTTCATTAAGCCCACCTGCGATAAAGAAGGGCTGAGCTAGTTCTGTCGTATCCAGTTGACCCCAATCAAAGGTCTGGCCACTCCCAGCCACAGGGGCATCAAAGAGTAGATAGTCTGCCTGAGAATTGGGCACATGACCCTCTCCATCCACCTGCACAGCCTGAATACTAGCACAAGGCAAATCCTCAAACAAATCATCTGCCACCTGACCGTGAACTTGAACCAAGTCCAAGCCAACTTTGTCAATCGCTTCTAGCAGTTCTGCCCGACTTGGTGAAACAAATACACCAACCTTTTTGACATCTGCAGGAATAAGCATTACCAGCTCAGAAGCCTGATCCAAGGTCACCTGTCTTTTACTAGGTGCGAAGACAAAACCGATGTAGTCTGCCTTTGCTGAAACGGCTGTTTCTACCGCTTCTTTGGTCGATAGTCCACAAATCTTAACCTTTGTCAATCTGCAACTCCTTGATTCTCTGGGCTACATCTTCTGCCTGCATGAGAGCTGTCCCTACTAAAATTCCGTTAAAGTATGGTGCTACTCGTTCCGCATCCTGCCCTGTGAAAATGGCAGATTCAGAAATGTAATAACGACCTTCCTCAAAGTGCTGGGCCAAATCTACACTGGTCTGCAAGTCGACCTCAAAGGTAGTCAAGTTGCGATTGTTGACACCGATAATTTGAGCTCCAAGGCGGTGAGCTACCTCTAGTTCAGCTAGATTGTGAGTTTCCACCAAGACTTCCAGACCAAGCTCTGTCGCATAGTCATACAGTTCCTTAAGACGTTCTTCGGACAAGGCGGCCACAATGAGCAGGATGACTGTTGCACCTGCATTGCGAGCTCGGATGATTTGCTTTTCATCAATGATAAAGTCCTTGTTAAGCGTTGGAATGTTTACCTGACTGGAAATCTCCCGTAGATAATCCAAATGACCTTTAAAGAAAACTTCATCTGTCAGAACAGAAATCATCACTGCTCCGTTCGCTTCATAAGTCTGGGCCTGTTGCACAATATCCACATCGAGATTGATATCTCCCAGACTAGGGCTAGCTTTCTTGACCTCAGCGATTACCTGTAAACGGTCTTGGTGATTCTTCAAAAATTCTGCCAAGCGATAGGTCTGGCGCAGGGGCTGGATTTCCTCCAACTCCATCTGCTCAACCTCACGTGCCTTCTGCTCCAAGATTCGTGCTAAAAATTCCTGACTCATTTTTGGTACTCCTGTAACAGTCTGAGTTTTTCAAGGGCCTTGCCACTAGCAATGACTTCGCGGGCCAAGGCAACTCCTTCCTTGATACTATCTACCTTACCATTAGCATAGAAACCAAGACCAGCATTTAAAACTGTCGTTTCCAAGAATGGACTTGGTTCATTTTTAAGAACGCTGAGCAAAATTTCTGCATTTTCCTGAGCATTGCCTCCACGGATATCTTCGATAGCGTAGCGTTCCATTCCCAAATCCTCTGGAGTAAAGCTTGACAAGGTGATTTCGCCATTTTCAAGAAGTGCAATCTTGGTTGTTCCATTCAAACCAGCTTCATCCAATCCTTCTGGTCCAGCAACCACGATGGCACGTTTGCGACCCATATTTTTCAAAACCTGAGCTGTACTTTCTAGAAGTTCTGGACGACTAATTCCAAGAAGCTGTGTTTCCAAGGCCATTGGGTGAATCAGTGGACCAGTCAAGTTCATAATCGTTGGAATTCCCAATTCCAAACGAGCTGGCATGATGTATTTCATAGCTGGGTGCATATTTTTGGCAAAGAGAAAGACGATGCCAGTCTTATCAAAGACCTTACCTAGTTCAGCTGGTTTGAGGTCTAGATTGATACCCAAGGCTTCTAGGACATCTGCAGAACCAGATTTAGAAGAAATCGAGCGGTTACCGTGCTTGGCCATATGAACACCGCCACCAGCCAAGACAAAGGCTGCAGTTGTGGAAATATTAAAACTGAAAGACTTGTCCCCACCTGTACCACAGTTGTCCATGGCATCATGAATCTCAGTTGGAATGTGTTGGGCATGTCCTCTCATGACTTGGGCAATGGCTGTGCGTTCTTCAGGTGTTTCCCCCTTCATCTTAAGAGCCAAGAGGAGAGAAGCAATTTGCGCTTCAGTTACACGCCCAGTTACGATACGCTCAATGACATCCGTCATTTCCACACCTGATAAATTTTCAAATTTTGCTAGTTTTTCAATAATCTCTTTCATCCTAGTTTCCTCACTTTACAACCTTCTCGATAAAATTCCGAATAGAAGACAAGCCATCTGGCGTTCCGATACTCTCTGGATGGTACTGGAAGCCATAAATCGGCAGGCTTTTGTGTTGAATTCCCATAATGGCTTGGTCATCAGTCGAACGAGCTGTCACTTCAAAGTCTTCTGGCATTTCTTCAATCAAAATACTGTGATAACGCATGACCGCACGGCCATCCTCAATACCTTGATACAAAACAGATGGTGCTTCAAAGCTGATATTGCTCTGTTTCCCATGCATGACTTTGGGAGCCAAACCTAACTTACCACCAAAGACTTCTGCAATGGCTTGGTGGCCCAAACAAATTCCAAGAATCGGCTTCTTGCCAGCAAAATCACGAATCATGTCTTCCATCTTTCCAGCATCAACTGGCCAACCTGGACCAGGAGAAAAGACCAGACCATCTGCTTTTTCAGCTTCTTCATACAGCTTGGGATCATCATTTCTCAAGACCTGTACTTCTGCAAAATTCCCAATGTATTGGGCCAAGTTATAGGTAAAAGAATCATAGTTGTCAATCAATAAAATCATGGTCTTAGTTCTCCAATTCTAGTCATAGATTTTGCTTTGTTAATGGTTTCTTGGTATTCGTTTTGGGCGATAGAGTCATAGACAATCCCTGCCCCAGCCTGCACATAGGCTGTTTGATTTTTAAGAATCATGGTTCGGATGGCAATGGCAAAGTCCATATCACCTGTCGCAGACAAGTAGCCGATTGCTCCTGCATATACTCCCCGTTTTTCTGTTTCCAATTCATAGATACGTCTCATAGCTCGAATCTTTGGTGCTCCAGAAACGGTTCCAGCTGGAAGTGTTGCTTTCAAGGCATCCATAGCAGTGAGTTCTGGAAGCAAACGCCCCTTGACCACGCTGGTCAAATGCATGACATAACGGAAAAGCTCCACTTCCATATACTTGGTGACTTGGACACTGGCCGTTTCAGAGATGCGACCAATATCATTTCGCCCCAAGTCTACTAACATCCGATGCTCTGCTGTTTCCTTCTCATCAGACAGGAGGTCTGTCGCTAAGACCTTATCCTCTTCATCCGTAGTTCCTCTTGGTCTCGTACCTGCAATCGGATTAGTTGTCACGATGCCATTTTTAACTGAAACTAAACTTTCTGGACTGGCACCGATGATTTGATAATCACCAAAGTCATAGAAATAAAGGTAATTAGAAGGATTAGTCACACGGAGATTTCTGTAAAAGTCAAAAGGATTTCCAGTAACTTCTGCTGAGAAGCGCTGGCTGAGTACGCATTGGAACATATCCCCGTTACGAATCAAGTCACGAGCTGTTTCCACCATTTCCTCAAACTTTTGAGGAGCGATATGGGGTTTGAAGTCAAGTGGTGATAAATCCAAATCTTCAAATTCATTTGGAGCAGGAATGCGTAATTCCTCAAGCACTTGGTTCAAGG
>CAUOWW010000092.1:0-5590 GCA_963508345.1 uncultured bacterium | reverse complement strand
GTCTTCGTAGAAGTCCATCATCTCATCTGGCAATTCTCCATCACCATAAGTATAGGTCGCAACGATAGCGATGTCTGCTTCCAAGAAGTCTGAAGCGTCAACAGTTGTACATTCATCAACATCGACATCCAAGCCCAAGTCACGTAATTTGTCTGCTACAATATCTGCAATTTCTTCGGTATTACCGGTCATACTGGCAAATACAATTTTTGCTAATGCCATATCGTCCTCCTCAATTTATCTTTCTCCATTATATCACATCTTTTTCATTTTAAAAATAAAAATTCTTGTGCTACAATGAAATGAGAAAGAATTGAGGTTATTTATGGAAATTTGCCATCAAATTTTAGAAAAAATTAAAGAATACGACACGATTATCATTCATCGTCATATGAAACCAGACCCTGATGCCTTGGGAAGTCAGGTGGGATTGAAAGCTCTTCTCAAACATCATTTTCCAGAAAAAACCATCAAAGCCGTTGGTTTTGATGAACCAACTCTTACTTGGATGGCTGAGATGGATCTTGTTGAAGATAGTGCCTACCAAGGTGCCCTTGTCATCGTCTGTGATACAGCTAATACTGCTCGTATCGATGATAAGCGCTATCGTCAAGGTGATTTTCTTATTAAGATTGACCACCATCCAAATGATGATGTATACGGTGACCTATCTTGGGTGGATACTAGTTCAAGTAGCGCTAGCGAGATGATTACCCTATTTGCCCAAACAACCCAACTTGCCTTGTCAGATCGAGCTGCTGAATTGCTCTTTGCAGGAATTGTTGGTGATACAGGTCGCTTCCTCTACCCTTCTACGACTGCACGCACCCTCCGTCTGGCTGCCTCTCTAAGAGAACATAACTTTGACTTTGCGGCTCTCACTCGCAAAATGGACACTATGAGTTACAAAATTGCTAAACTTCAAGGATACATCTACGACCATCTGGAAGTGGATGAAAATGGTGCAGCTCGCGTTATCCTGAGTCAAGAAGTCTTGAAACAATTCAATGTTACCGATGCTGAAACTGCAGCTATTGTCGGTGCACCTGGACGCATTGACAGTGTGAGTCTCTGGGGAATTTTTGTGGAGCAGGCTGATGGCCACTACCGCGTTCGCTTACGCAGTAAAATTCATCCTATCAATGAAATTGCCAAAGAACATGATGGAGGAGGCCACCCTCTAGCAAGCGGTGCTAATTCCTATAGCCTAGAGGAAAACGAAATCATCTACCAAAAGTTAAAAAACTTGCTTAAAAACTGATAAAATACTTGCCAAACTTTTCAGAATCTGATAGACTAGTATGGTAACAATCTATGGCTCGCAAAGAGACCATGGCAGAAAGGAAATATTGCAAAATGAAAAAAGATATCCATCCAGAATATCGCCCAGTTGTCTTCATGGACACAACTACTGGTTACCAATTCCTTAGCGGTTCAACAAAACGCTCTAACGAAACAGTTGAGTTCGAAGGCGAAACTTACCCATTGATCCGTGTGGAAATTTCATCAGACTCACACCCATTCTACACTGGACGTCAAAAGTTCACTCAAGCAGATGGACGCGTGGATCGTTTCAACAAAAAATACGGTCTCAAATAATGATAAAAAGACAGCTTTGGCTGTTCTTTTTTGTTTCTTGAAATCAACTGCTGTTTTCATGTTCCAGACTCATACTCTTCGAAAATCTCTTCGGTAATTTAATGTTAGGGGATTTATACTAACAATAGACTTTTAACTTCAAAATTGATAAAATAAAAAAGAAAATAATTGAAAAAGGAAACTGTAAATCACCATGATGAACATGCAAAAATTGAACATACTGTTTTTAATTTTTGTAAACATCAAAAAGGTTGGTTTAAAAGGATTTTAAGCCCTTAAGATTTTTTATCCAACACTACTATTCACGCATCCAAGACAAAATCTTGGCAAAAAAATACAGTAGCAAAGAGTACACCAAACTACCACTCATTATGGGCGGTAGTTTTCTTTTCGTCTAAAATAGAGATAAAAAGATAGGTGGTAGCCTTATGCGTTACGGTTATGTTCGAGTATCTACAAAAGAACAAAATATTGATAGGCAATTTTCAGCCTTAGTAGAAAACAAATTATCAAAAGAAAATATTTTTATTGATTACGTTTCAGGAAAAGATTTTGACAGAATAGAATATCAAAAATTATTAACTACCTTAAAAGAAAATGATGAATTGGTCATTAAATCAATTGATAGGTTAGGAAGAAACTATGATGAAATTTTAGAACAATGGCAAGCAATTACTAAGAAAAAGAAAGTAAATATAACTGTTTTAGATTTCCCCTTATTAAATACAAAGAATAGCAATGATAATATCACAGGAAAACTAATTTCCGATATCGTTTTGCAAGTCCTATCTTATGTAGCTCAGTTTGAAAGAGAACAAATCAAACAAAGACAAATGGAAGGAATACGGGAAGCACAGAAAAAAGGGAAGAAATTCGGTAGACCAAAATTGGTTGTTCCGAATAATCTCCCTGATGTGATAGCTCAATATACGAAAAAAGAAATAACCTTACGAGAAGGTGCAGACATCTTAGGAGTATCAAAAAGCACCTTTCATAATTGGATAAAAAATTCATAGTTTCTGTCAAAAAAACTAGGATTTTTTGGACAGGAAATACACTCTATTCTAGAGCCGTTTTCGTTAGAAAAAAGGTTCTAAAATCAAGCATTTTGACCGATTATTATTACACTTCCATTTTATCAAGTTTGTCCAAAAAAGTCTAGGTTTTAGGACAAACTGATTACTTTACAATAAATAAAAATAGAGGTTATTACATGAATGAACAAACAAACTAAAAAATTCACACTTACTACAGTACTAGCACTTTCATTGTTAGGAGCTGGAACGCTTGCACCACAATCAGTAGCTGCTAATGATAGACTGGTTTCCACTCAAGAAATCAATGGTCAATCCTACCATATCTTGAATTCTGAGGTAAATATCAATTCTGCTAGTACTAGCTTTGTTGGAATTGAAGGAAATTTCTTGACGCCAGATAAACAAGCTATTTTAGACCGTATAAATGCTATCAGAAAAGAGGCCGTTGCGGAAGGAATAGTCAATAGCTATGTTCCCATCAAATGGTCAACTGCACTAGAGAAAACAGCCTTTTCTCGTGCAGCAGAAGCTTCTGTAACTAGGAATCATAAACGTTTATCTAATAAAGATATTTGGAGTGCCTGGCCTTCAGGAAATTTTTCACTAGCCGAAAATTTAGCTTGGAACTATGATGGATTTATGACGGCTATTAATCAATGGTATGAAGAAAAAGCAGATTACGTCAAATCTCTTAGTGGAGCAAGTGTCTATGCTCAAACTGGACATTATGAATCCTTAATCAATCCAGAATTAACTTATATGGGGCTTGCAGCCTTTGATAATCCTAAAAATAGTTGGATTACCATTGCACAAAGTTTCGGAACAGCATCTGGTGGCTCTGAAGAATTAGCTGGTGGTTATGGAAAAGCCATTCAATACACAGAAGTAAACTCTTCTCAGACTCAAACATTTGCGACTAAAGCGAATCTTTTTGACAAAGACTTGAAGGCTATCGGAACTCATAAAAGCAAAGCTACAAATTCAAGTCAGAAATTAGACGATGAGACCAATGACCCTGCCGAATTTCTTAATCGACTAAGAAGTTGGTTCGATCATTCCCAATACTTCGGAAGTTGGATTCAATCAAACGGACGTTGGTGGTTTAAACATAATGACGGCTCATACACGAGTAACGGATGGGAAAAAATAAATAGAACTTGGTATCACTTCGATGGTTCTGGTTGGATGCAAACGGGTTGGGTAAAAGACGGCAGTTGGTACTATCTCGACGGTTCAGGTGCTATGAAGACTGGTTGGCTCAAAGATAACGGTAGCTGGTATTATCTTGATAGCTCAGGGGCTATGAAAACAGGCTGGATGAAGGTATCTGGTAAATGGTACTATGCCTATAGCTCTGGTGCACTCGCAATCAATACGACGACCCCTGATGGCTACCGTGTCAATTACAACGGTGAGTGGGTCTAGGATAATATTATAAAAAATAGATAAAAGAAAAGGAAACAAAAATTATGAAAAAAATCGTTTTAACTACTACAGCAGTTTTATCACTTGTAGCAACAGGAGCTACGATTTCAAGTGTCAATGCCGCAAGTGTTCCAATGGTCAAAGTATGGTCTCCAGCAGCCAATGCTTATGTTGAAGTCCCTGCTATTGGTTATCGTGATACAGATTTAGTCGCAACAGATGTGATGCTTGTAGAAAAAAGAAAAGCACAACTCGGAGCATTTTCTAAAGGTAATAGTGAATTTATAACGGTTGATTATGTAGACAAAGCTTATAGACAAGAATTTTCTAAGCAATTTGCAAGTTTTGAATCCAATGGTATCGCCACATTCAACGGTAAAACGATTGCCTTTAAAGCAACAGACTATGGTATCTATACCATGAAGTTTGAACTAAATGGTACTCGCTATAAATTAACTGCTGATGTCAGAGAAAATCTGGGGAAAGGGGGACCTTTTTACACTTATGTAACTAAACTAGAAGTTTTATCAACTAATCAAGCAAATGCTATCTCGAATACGAGTACTGAAAAACAAATAGAAGCAACAATTACAAAGGTTGAAATTCATCATTTTGGAGTTAATTTTGAAGGTATACTCTCAGAGCCACTACAACACGGAGGAGATAATGCAGCTAGAGGAAATGTTACTCTAATTGATAAGGCTAGCGGAAAGATTGTGTACCAACATAATAATGATGTCATCTTTAGTGGTCTAACTAATGACGTCAACGACCAATTTCTTTTACCTTTAATTTATAGTAATAAATTTAAAGGGGATGTTTTCGATATCAGACAGTTTCCTGCCGGAACATACATCTTGGAGATGTCTGGAGAGGCTGGTTCTCCGCACGATCACTCAGTTGATAACAGAAAACGTGTCTTTAAAGCTAGAAAAGAGGTGACTTTTGGAAATCCTTCAACAAATTCAAATACTAACACCTCAACTCAATCAGGTTCGAATTCTAATATCTCAGGTAGTTGGATTCAATCAAACGGACGTTGGTGGTATAAACACGCCGATGGTTCCTATACAACTAATGACTGGGAAAAAATCAATGGTGTTTGGTATCGTTTTGATAATTCTGGTTGGATGCAAACAGGCTGGGTAAAAGACGGTAGCTGGTACTATCTTGACGGTTCAGGTGCTATGAAGACTGGTTGGCTAAAAGATAACGGTAGCTGGTACTATCTTCAAGATTCAGGAGCTATGAAGACTGGTTGGCTAAAAGATAACGGTAGCTGGTACTATCTTCAAGATTCAGGAGCTATGAAAACAGGCTGGATGAAGGTATCTGGCAAATGGTACTATGCCTATAGCTCTGGTGCACTCGCAATCAATACAACGACCCCTGATGACTATCGTGTCAATTACAACGGTGAGTGGGTTTAACATAAAATAGGAATAAATTAAGGAGACAATTATATGAACAAAGTTAGGCTCTTTGTCAACTGTAGTGGGTTGAAGAAAAGCTAAGCTCGAGAAAGGACA
>CAUOWW010000091.1:0-5591 GCA_963508345.1 uncultured bacterium | reverse complement strand
CAGAAAAGAAAGTTGAAAAAGCCTTCTTCTTAAAAGTTTGGTGGAATCAGTTTATTCGCTTCATCAACGAAAAATTATAAAAAATCGCGATTTTAAACCGCGATTTTTTTATTATAAGTTCATCTTCAAAGTTCTTGATTTTGGGTAAATCTAAAAACAAATTTTACCCAACTGATCCTTCCATTTCATAGCTAATTAAGCGGTTCAGCTCAACGGCGTATTCCATTGGAAGTTCTTTGGTAAAAGGCTCTACAAATCCCATGACAATCATCTCAGTTGCCTCAGATTCTGACAATCCACGACTCATGAGGTAATAGAGTTGCTCTTCTGAAATCTTAGAAACCTTAGCTTCGTGTTCCAAAGCGACTTGCGAGTTGTGAATTTCATTAAATGGAATAGTATCTGATGCTGATAAGTCATCCATGATAATGGTATCACACTCGATGTGAGAAACAGACTTCTTAGAGTTTTTGTTAAAGGTTACCTGTCCACGGTAGTCAACCTTTCCTCCGCCTTTAGCGATGGATTTAGACACGATAGACGAGCTTGTATGTGGAGCGTTGTGGATCATCTTAGCACCCGTGTCTTGGTGTTGCCCAGCATTGGCAAAGGCGATAGAGAGCATAGTACCACGCGCCCCTTCTCCATCTAGGTAAACAGATGGGTATTTCATGGTTGTTTTAGCACCCAAGTTTCCATCAATCCACTCAACTGTCGCATCTTTTTGAGCCTTAGCACGCTTAGTAACCAAGTTATAAACGTTATCAGACCAGTTTTGGATGGTTGTATAACGCATATAAGCACCATCCAAGGCAAAAATTTCTACGATGGCAGCATGCAAACTGTTACTTGAATAAGTTGGCGCTGTACATCCTTCTACGTAGTGAACACTTGCTCCCTCATCTACAATAATCAAGGTACGCTCAAACTGACCAGTATTTTCGTTGTTGATACGGAAGTAGGTTTGAAGAGGAATATCCACCTTAACCCCTTTTGGTACATAGATAAAGGTTCCACCAGACCATACTGCTGAGTTAAGGGCAGCCAATTTGTTATCTGTTGGCGGTACTAACTTAGCAAAGTATTGTTTAAATAAGTCTGGGTATTCCTTGAGGGCAGAATCCGTATCCGTAAAGATAATCCCCAATTTCTGGAACTCTTCCTTCATGTTGTGGTAAACCACTTCTGACTCGTACTGGGCAGAGGCACCAGCTAGATAAGCACGCTCAGCTTCTGGTATACCAATACGTTCAAAGGTTTCTTTAATCTTTTCAGGAACGTCATCCCATGAACGGGCAGGTTTATCAGATGGTTTTTGGTAGTAGATCAAGTCATCAAAATCAATTTCTGATAAGTCTGCTCCCCAAGTTTGCATAGGCATTTTTTTGAAGGTTTCATAAGACTTCAAACGGAATTCTAACATCCACTCAGGTTCTCCCTTAGCAGCTGATAGTTCACGAATGACATCTTCATTCAATCCTTTTCCTGTCGATAGGACAGGCTCTACATCATCATGGAAACCAAATTTATATTCACCAAGGTCAATTGGTTTTGGTTCTACTCTTTCTTCAGCCATAATATCCTTTCTTTCATTCTTCATTTCTACTGATTCATAAGACAAAAGAAACTTGTCTTACCGATTTTCTTGATTTTCAATTGTTTTCTTCAGGGCATTCCAGGCTAGGGTTGCACACTTGATTCGTTGAGGAAATTTGGCAACACCTGACAAGAAGGCTGCATCTCCGAGACTATCTTGTCTGTCATCTTTTTGCCCTTGAACCATTTCAGAAAAAATAGTCGCAAGTTCTAAAATTTCTTGCTTGGTCTTGCCCAAAACAGCATCTGTCATCATGCTTGCAGAGGCAGTTGAGATAGTACAACCCGAGTTTAGAAAAGCGATATCCTCCAAACGATCCTCTGAGTCAAACTTGACAGAGAGGTTGATAACATCCCCACAGGTCGGATTGTTGAGACTAATTTGTTCAGCGTCTTCTAACTTCCCTTGGTGATGTGGATTTTTCGAATGGTCCGCTACCACTGCCATATAAAGGCTATCTAGTTTAGAAAGTGCCATTGAAAAACTCCTTTGTCTTTTGTAAGGCATCGACTAGCTTGTCGCAATCTTCCTTGGTATTGTAGATATAAAAACTCGCACGAGCTGTTGCTGAAACTTCCAAATATTGGAGCAAGGGTTGCGCACAATGGTGACCTGCTCGAACAGCCACTCCTTCATAATCCAAAGCAGTCGCAAGGTCGTGCGGATGAAGGTCACCTAGGTTAAAGGCAATCACACCCGAACGTTGAGCCAAGTCCTGAGAACCGTAAATGGTCAATCCTTCAATAGCTTGCAGTTTTGGATAGACGTATGCGATCAATTCTTGTTCATGGGCTTCAATGGCATCCATACCAATGTTTTCTAGATAATCCACTGCTGCTGCAAGTCCAATAGCACCTGCCATATTTGGCGTTCCAGCCTCAAATTTCCAAGGCAATTCCTTCCAACTAGCAGATTGCTCATAGACGAAATCAATCATCTCACCGCCGAATTCAACTGGTGACATTTGCTCCAGATACTTTTCTTTGCCATAAAGAACACCGATACCAGTCGGACCAGCCATCTTGTGACCTGAAAAGGCAAAGAAGTCCACATCCAAGTCCTGAACATCAATCTTCATATGAGGAGTAGATTGAGCACCATCCACCACCATGATGGCACCAACTTGGTGGGCTAATTGAGTGATTTCCTTGATCGGATTGACCACACCAAGAACATTTGAGGCATGAGCTAGGGAGATAAACTTGACTCTATCAGTCAATTTAACTCGCAAATCATCCATATCCAGAGCTCCGTCCTTGAGATAGACATAAACAAGCTCCGCTCCAGTCTTACGGCAGGCTTCTTGCCATGGAATGATATTGGAATGGTGTTCCATGACGGAAATCAAGACCTGGTCTCCCTCAGTCAAGACTTCCTCAGCATAACGCGCTACCCAGTTAAGACTGGTTGTCGTTCCTCTGGTAAAGAGAACTTCCTTTGTAGAGCCTGCATTGATAAACTTACGAATGGTTTCACGAGCCGCCTCATAAGAAGCTGTCGCCCTTTCTGCCAAGGTATGAACACCACGGTGAACATTGGCATTGTCGTTCACATAGTAGCGGTTAATCGTTTCAAGAACAGCTAGTGGTTTTTGTGTCGTCGCAGCATTGTCCAGATAGACCAGAGGCTCATCGTTAACAATCTGGTCTAAAATTGGAAAATCCTTGCGAATCGCTTCTACATCTAACATAGGCTACCCCTTAGCGTTTTGACAATTTTTCTTCGATAGTTGCAATCATTTCATCACGAACTTCCTTGACTGGAATCTCAACGATAACGGAGCCAAGGAAACCACGAACAACCAAGCGTTCTGCAGTTGCCTTATCCAAACCACGGCTCATGAGGTAATACATATCTTCTGGATCTACCTGACCGATAGAAGCCGCGTGTCCTGCAGTTACGTCATTTTCATCAATCAAAAGAATTGGATTGGCATCTGAACGCGCTTGGTCTGAAAGCATGAGAACTCGACTTTCTTGTTGCGCATCTGCTCCCTTGGCACCCTTGATAATGTGGCCAATACCATTGAAAGTTAAAGTTGCTTTTTCAAGAATAACCCCATGTTGGAGGATATTTCCGATTGAGTTGCAACCATAGTTAGTTACTCGGGTATCAATCCCTTGTACCTGACGGCCACTTGAAAGAGCTACGACTTTAAGGTCCGCATGGCTACCGTTACCAATCAAGTCGCTATCAAAGTCAGCAACGACGTTTCCTTCGTTCATGACACCAATCGCCCAGTCAATACTTGCATCATTACCTAATTTACCACGACGGCTAATGTAGGCAGTGACGTTTTCACCTAGACGGTCAATCGCAGCAAACTTCACTTGAGCACCAGAACGTGCAATTACTTCTACTGTGATATTAGCAGTTGCTTTGGCACTTCCTTCACCGCGTGATTCTAAACGTTCCAGATAACTAATCTTAGAATTTTTACCAGCGATAATCATAATATGCTTGTTAAACGGCACATCGCTATCGCTGTCTTGATAGAAAATTCCTTCGATTGGTTCTTTAATCTCAACATTATCAGGAATATAGAGAACAGCACCACTATTGAAATAAGCTGTATGGTAGGCTGCCAACTTGTCATCATCATACTTAACAGATGACATGAAGAATTCTTCGATCAGCTCTGGAATTTCTTCTAAAGCTGAGTGGAAGTCTGTAAAGACGACACCCTGTTTAGCCAACTCAACTGGAGTTTGTTCAAAAACTGTTTGAGTTCCTACTTGCACCAACTTCAAGTGGTTATCTAGAGCTGTGAAGTCAGGAACATTTGCTGATGGCTCACTTTCTGTAATCGTTCCATCACCCAGATTCCAACGGTGGAATTTGACACGCTCAATAACTGGTAATTCTAAACTCTCAATCTTATCAAAAGCTTTTTGACGGAGGTCAGCCAACCAGCTTGGTTCAGCGTGCATTTCTGAAAAAAGTTTAATAGTTTCTTTAGTCATTTACTTCTCCTAAAAGATACGAGGGAATTACAATTCTTCCTTGTAGTCATAGCCAAGTTCTTCAGCTAGTTTTGCGTATCCTTCACGCTCCAAACGCGCAGCCAATTCTGGACCACCAGAAAGGACAACACGACCCTCCATCATCACGTGTACCACATCTGGTGTGATGTAGTTCAAAAGACGTTGGTAGTGAGTGATGATCATAGCACCAAAGCCTTCACCACGCATGGCATTAACACCTTTAGAAACAACTTTAAGAGCGTCAATATCAAGACCAGAGTCAATCTCATCCAAAAGGGCAAATGTTGGTTCCAACATCAAAAGTTGAAGAATTTCATTACGTTTTTTCTCACCACCAGAGAAACCTTCGTTGAGGTAACGCTCAGCCATTTCTTCTTTCATGTTGAGCAATTCCATTTTTTCATCTAGCTTAGTGATGAACTCACGAACTGAAATCTTCTCATCGTCTTCTTTACCTGCATTCATGGCTGCACGAAGAAACTCAGCGTTGGTAATTCCAGGAATTTCTGATGGGTATTGCATAGCAAGGAAAAGTCCCATACGCGCACGCTCGTCCACTTCTAACTCAAGGATGTTTACGCCATCAAACAAGACTTCACCTTCGGTAACTTCATAGTTTGGATTTCCCATGATAGCGGCAGAAAGAGTCGATTTACCAGTACCATTTGGTCCCATGATAGCTGCGATTTCTCCTGTTTTCAGAGTCAGATTGACTCCTTTTAAAATTTCTTTTCCTTCAATCTCAACGTGAAGATCTTTGATCTCTAATACTGACATGATAGTTCCTTTCTTTTTCAAGACCTTTACAGTTCTTACTGGAAACATACTTGATTTCCCTAGAAAATACGGTAATACTCAATGAAAATCAAAGAGCAAACTAGGAAGCTAGCCGCAGGCTGTACTTGAGTACGGCAAGGCGAAGCTGACGTGGTTTGAATTTGATTTTCGAAGAGTATAAAAGGTCAATAAATATACTTTTATAGTATAACAAAAAAAAGCCTAAAAGGCTT
>CAUOWW010000090.1:0-5896 GCA_963508345.1 uncultured bacterium | reverse complement strand
GAGTGCCTTTTCAAAAAGGAAACCTTTTTCATAAAGACCTGTCTTAATCTGATAGTCTGTCTCAATCAAATAAGAAATAGCTTGCTTCAAAAAGCTCAAGGAAAGTCCTCGCGCATCTCTCAGCGCAAACTTGATTTGATAGGGATTAGGATTGCGTCCTAGATAGCCACCTAGACTACTTGCAATCTGCGATTCTGTTTGCCCAGACTCCGCCAAAATCTTCACCTGAGTAAAAGTCCGAAATTGTCCTAGCATGACTGCAATCAGTTTAATTTCGTCTTCCCCTTGCAAGGTCAAGTCTCTAACCAAGTCGCGCGCCTGATCCATCTTTTTAGTCAGAATAAACTGAGTTAAATCAAAAATATTGTCCTGCAAGGTCTTGGGAATAGCGTTGACAATATCCTCTTCCTCGATAACAGAGTCTTCCTTATAGGACTGTAAAAAGAGGAGATTTTTCTGAATTTCACTAAATTGAAAACCCGACTTGATGAGGAGATTTTCAAAAGAATGATTGGTAAACTGCAGACCTTGTCTCTGACTCCACTTTTGGAAATACTGGCGCAATTCTTGTTCTTTTACTTCTACTGCATCGAAGACCTTGGCATCACGCTTAAGTAATTTGACCAACCGCCTTTTGCTATCCAGTTTTCCTTCTGCAAAGATTAGCAACTTGGTTGTTGGAGAAGGGTTATCAAGGTATTCCTCAAATGACTTGAGTTCATCATCTGTCAAAAAGCGCTTTTTAGCAGTCGTGATATCGACAAAATGATCCAATATTACGATTTTCTCATCCGCAAAGAAAGGAAGGCTGACCAACTCCAGTTCCACATCCTTGTATACTACTTCTTTCATATCAAAGTAGGCAAAGTTGAGGTCGGCAGAATCATAGCCAATCTGTTTCAATACTTGACTCTTCATAACTTCAAACTGACCCTGATCTGTCCCTGTAAAAAGGCTCAGACTAGGTAAATTTGATAAAGTCAACTTCTGACTTTCTTCAATGGCTAGCATCTTCTCTCCTTTCTTCTGATTTTTTAATGAATTTAATCAATATAGCGCAATTTCCCACGGAAATCTTCCAGGCTTTCGTACCCTTTTTCCGCCATGATTGCTTTCAGTTCATTGGTAATGCGGTCAAAAGCACCGACACCTTCTTTATGAAGGGTGGTTCCCACCTGCACCATACTTGCTCCACAGAGGATATGTTCAAAGGCATCACGACCAGTCAAAACGCCACCTGTTCCAATGATTTGAATTTGAGGATTTAAGCGTTGATAAAAGGCATGAACATTAGCTAGAGCAGTCGGTTTGATATACTCGCCACCAATGCCACCGAAACCATTTTTAGGACGAATAACGACAGACTCGTCTTCTATATACAGTCCGTTTCCGATAGAGTTGACGCAGTTGACAAACTTAAGAGGATACTTGTTGAAAATAGCTGCCGCTTGGTCAAAGTGCACAATGTCAAAATATGGTGGCAATTTAATTCCCAGAGGTTTTGTAAAGTAAGCAAATACCTCTGCCAAAATCCGGTCTGTTGTCTCAAAATCATAGGCAATCTGAGGTTTACCTGGAACATTTGGACAGGAGAGATTTAGCTCAGTCAGACCACGAAAATCACTCTCTTGAACTTTTTTCAAGATAGTATGGGTTTCCTCTGGAGACATTCCAACTAGAGATAGGAAGAAAGTTCGGTTTGACTCTTTTTCCTGTAAATCCAAAAGATAGTCCAAATAGTAGTCTAAGCCATTATTTGGCAAGCCCATAGAGTTGATAGAACCAAGTGGGACATCTTGATAGCGTGGCTCAGGATTTCCCTGACGAAATTCCAGAGTTGCTGTCTTAGTGACAAAGGTTCCTGCCGCTGAGTTTTTAACTCCTTCTAACTCCTCTATCGTCATACAAGCCACACCTGCTGCATTCATCAAACAATTGTCAAACTCAAAACCAGCAATTTGTGTTTTCGTTGATACCATGATTCTAATCCTCCAGATTCCTTTTATTGCTAATATTATACCATATTTTCACAATTTCTCTTTGAGAAAGATATTTCAAAGAAAAAGGTTCGTTTTTTATCTACTTCCAAAAATTCCCAAACCAAATTGAGTGAATTTTTAGAAAATTTTTGTTTTTCTCTTTACAGTTAAAAAATTTTCTGCTATAATGACTCATGTAATAAAATATGACAACAAAAGGAGAACGATATGACATCTGCTAAAGAATATATCCAAAGCGTGTTTGAAACTGTAAAAGCTCGTAACGGGCATGAGGCTGAATTTCTCCAGGCGGTTGAAGAATTCTTCAGCACTTTGGAACCTGTATTTGAAAAACACCCTGAGTATATCGAAGAAAATATCTTGGCACGTATCACTGAGCCTGAGCGCGTGATTTCTTTCCGTGTTCCTTGGGTTGACCGTGATGGAAAAGTTCAAGTCAACCGTGGTTACCGTGTTCAATTCAACTCAGCTGTTGGACCATATAAAGGCGGACTTCGTTTCCACCCAACTGTAAACCAAGGGATCTTGAAATTCCTCGGCTTCGAACAAATCTTTAAAAACGTTTTGACTGGACTTCCAATCGGTGGAGGTAAAGGTGGATCTGACTTCGATCCTAAAGGCAAGACTGACGCTGAAGTGATGCGCTTCTGCCAAAGCTTCATGACTGAATTGCAAAAACACATCGGACCATCACTTGACGTACCTGCTGGTGATATCGGTGTTGGTGGACGTGAAATTGGTTACCTTTACGGTCAATACAAACGTCTTAACCAATTTGATGCTGGTGTCTTGACTGGTAAACCTCTTGGATTTGGTGGTAGCTTGATTCGTCCAGAAGCAACTGGTTACGGTTTGGTTTACTACACTGAAGAAATGCTCAAAGCTAACGGTAATAGCTTTGCTGGTAAGAAAGTTGTTATTTCAGGTTCTGGTAACGTAGCCCAGTACGCTCTTCAAAAAGCGACTGAACTTGGTGCAACTGTTATCTCTGTATCTGACTCAAATGGTTATGTCATCGATGAAAATGGTATCGACTTCGATCTTTTGGTTGATGTTAAAGAAAAACGTCGCGCTCGTTTGACTGAGTATGCAGCTGAGAAAGCAACTGCTACTTATCATGAAGGTTCTGTATGGACTTACGCTGAAAACTATGATATCGCTCTTCCATGTGCGACTCAAAATGAAATCAACGGTGAAGCAGCTAAACGTTTGGTTGCTCAAGGCGTGATCTGTGTATCTGAAGGTGCCAACATGCCAAGCGACCTTGATGCCATCAAAGTCTACAAAGAAAATGGTATCTTCTACGGACCTGCCAAAGCTGCCAACGCTGGTGGTGTAGCCGTTTCAGCCCTTGAAATGAGCCAAAATAGTCTTCGCCTCTCATGGACTCGTGAAGAAGTTGATGGACGTCTCAAAGACATCATGACAAACATCTTCAACACAGCTAAAACAACTTCAGAAACATATGGTCTTGATAAAGACTACCTTGCAGGAGCTAATATTGCTGCCTTTGAAAATGTAGCAAACGCAATGATTGCACAAGGTATTGTTTAAGATTCATTTGCTTAATCCTCAATCACTATGATTGGGGATTTTTATGTTGAGTTAAACGGTTGGGAAATTCTAATTAAATGAAATAAAACCTGGATAAATTGATTGGGGAATTCAAACCAATTTCTAAACATATGTTAGAAACCTCTGTGTACTATTTTAGACTCAATATATAGTAGCTTGAATCTATAATAGCACGCCACGACTGCTAAAATATTTCTAGAAATTAATTTGACTTCCCTAATCGGTTTGTTCACATCTTATTTTAATATATTATACTTACTTGTCCCTTTTTATACTCACTGAAAATCAAAGAGCAAACTAGGAAGCTAGCCGCAGGCTGTACTTGAGTACGGTAAGGCGACGCTGACGTGGTTTGAATTTGATTTTCGAAGAGTATGACAATATAGCGTGATGATTGTAATTCTTTTGTCATTTTCCCTCCTGAAAATAAAAAAAGGAGAACAATATTCAATTGTTCTCCACGATAAATTTGCTAAAAAGAAAAACCCTGCCAAATTAATTTTTGGTAGGGTTTTTGGTAGGAAACTAAATTAATTTATCAGTTTCTAAAATGTGTTCACGATTCTAAAAGGCTGATACTATAGTATTCCGATTTCTAATTGGTATATGCCTCTTATTTAAGAGTAACTGAGATGCACTATATAAATAAAAATACATGGGTCAAAAGAGACTTAAAATAAGCGTTTGTGCGTTGTAAACTACATATATTTTTTACCGTAAAAATACAAAAGTTTACACCTTATGCCCCTTTTTTGCCCCTCTTTTTTATTTTTAACAAAACACTGTTTTTGACAATAACACCTCACTATTCTCCCTTTCTATTCTTCAAGAAAACGCCTTTTTGAACAATAGGATTGTAATTTGGGTTTTTAAAGTTAAAAAATAAGCATTTTTGCAAAATAGAAATACAAACTCTAATTTTGTTAACGTCAACAAAATTGGCAACCAAGCGCTTTATAAAGCTATTTGTTGATGCCAACAAGTCAATTTTTCAGGCAAACCATTTATTTTGCCACCGACATTAATGTCGGTTGCTTAGATGTTTTCTTGATTCAGAGCAAACAAAAAAACCGCAAGCCTGAGCCTGCGGTGAAAGAACATTTTAGAAAGTTTCCTTTCTATTTATTTTTTAAAATTATTTAGTCGTAATCAAGCCGTCTGGCTCTACTGTGAACTCTGGCTTCTCTGCCATTGTACCGTCTGGTTTGAGGTAGTACCAGCCTTTTTTATCGGCTGACTGGACAAAGGCATTAGATACCATAGCACCTTCTTTAGCGTCTAGGTAGTACCAGGTCTGCTTATGCTTGATCCAACCAGTGACCATCTTACCTTCTTCATCGAAGTAATACCAAGCGTTATTAATACGAGCCCAGCCAGTAGCCATAGACCCTGAATCCGTGAACCAGTACCAAGCGTCCTTGTAGTTCAACCAGGTACTACGCTTCATGAATCCTTTATCATCGAAATAGTACCAAACGTCATTGATTTTCTCCCATTTGTCAGTTGGATATGATCCGTCTTCACGAACCCACCACCAACCATATTGGTTTTGTTGCCAGCCTGTTTCAACCTCTTCAGGCGGTACAATATACCCAACGATTTCATCGACAGACCGCTCATTGTAGCGACAAGGGCCACCTACTTCTAAGTAGTCCCAATTGCCATCGATATTCTGCTCAATTGTCTTGATAGTATATCCGTCTGAGTCTTCATAAACAAGCCCTGTATGTCCGTAATTGACACCGTCGCCAGCTACGTATGATTTCACGAAAAACCAACCAGCCTTTGGATAGTCAACATCATACACGACTTTCAGGCCTTGAGAACGTGCTGACTCAAGAAGATCATAAGCATTGCCCCAAAGAGTCACGCCGTACCAATGACGAAGCCCGTAACAAGGCACGTCAGCACATTGGAAGCCATAAGCTCCATCATTATCCACTCCACCTCCAGCGTTGGCCTTGTCGATGAAGAATTGAATCATTTCTTGTTTTTTAGACATACTTACTCCTCACTTGGTTTCTTGTATTCTAGCGCTCGTGTGCTGTCTGTGATTCCGCTTGTTGTCGGGTCATTAACCAAACCGATTGCAGTCAAGAACACGAATACCGCATTAACAAGCAGAATCAACTTGTTGCCGATATCACCCAAATCTAGATGATATCCAAAGACTGCTGCACCAGCTTGCAAGACAAGCAAAAATGCTGGAATTGCAGTCAGCCAGAAAAATTTATTTTGTAGTCGTAGTTTCCAATTAATCATATTATTTTCCTTTCTAGCGCCTTACTGCGCCTAAACTTTCAACGGTTTTAGAATCCCAA
>CAUOWW010000089.1:0-5933 GCA_963508345.1 uncultured bacterium | reverse complement strand
ACAAGGTCCGCAGTTTTGCCTTTCCAAATGCCTACTTTGAAAAGGATAACAAGGTCTCTGCGCGTGGTTCCAAAGGGGACTTTATCTTCCGAGAGAGTGATGAAAATGGAGTCGAAATCATTTCCATCATGTTTGAGATGAAGAATGAAGCGGACGGCACAGAGAAGAAGCACAAGAATGCAGACTTCTACAAGGAATTGGACAAGGATCGTCGTGAAAAGAACTGTGAGTATGCAGTTTTGGTGACTATGCTTGAGGCAGATAACGACTACTTTAACACAGGGATTGTTGACGTCAGCCACGAGTATGAAAAGATGTATGTGGTTCGCCCTCAGTTCTTTATTCAGTTGATTGGGCTCTTACGAAATGCGGCGCTTAATTCTCTAAAATACAAGCAGGAGTTGGCCTTAGTTCGTGAACAAAATATCGATATTACACATTTTGAGGAAGACTTGGATGCCTTTAAATTAGCTTTTGCTAAAAACTATAATTCAGCTTCAACCAACTTTGGTAAAGCTATTGATGAAATCGACAAGGCCATCAAACGCATGGAAGAGGTTAAGAAATTCCTGACAACATCTGAAAACCAACTTCGCCTCGCAAACAATAAATTGGAAGATGTTTCAGTCAAAAAATTGACTCGAAAAAATCCAACCATGAAAGCGAAGTTTGAAGCATTGAAGGGGGAGTAGAAAACAGTGGAAAATGAATTATTAGTATTGAATGCAGAAGAAGTATATGAGTCTGAAAATTTAAACTACGATGAGTTAGAAGAACTACTGGAACAACAATTTACAACTGAGTTTTCTAATCTTGAAAAATTGGAATTGGAATGTAAAGAAATTGATTCCCCAGATAAATTAGGGGATGCTATTTTAGATGAAATATGGAATCAATTTGCGAATCAAATTGGTTTAGATATGACAAGTGATACTCTTCTTAAGCAGTATAATGATAAGCATCCTAATGGTTATACAAAAGAAGAGGGAACTAAGATACTGAATGATAAAAGATATACTGATGCAAATAAAGCTATGAAAGAAAAGCAAAAATCCAATAATTTAAAGGATGAATATACTGGTAAAACTTTAAAAATAAATGAGAAGGCTAATTTGGATCATGTTGTTCCTCGTAAAAAAATATTTGATAATAATTGGAGAAAAATCGCTGATATTGAAACTGCTGATTTAGCAAATAAAAAGGAAAATTTTGCAGCAACTAATGAATCGCTGAATAAAAGTAAAGGAGCAACATCCAATAGTGACTATATAAAGAATAGAGAAGCGAGAGAAAAAAACTTAGGAATCAAGTTCAAAGAGCCAATGAGAAAATTGATAAGAAAAATATCTCAGATTCAGAAAAGAAAAATTTAAAAGCGGAAAATGAAAAAAGGTTAAATGATAAATTAGCGGCTGATTCAGAGAAAATGCTAAAAACTGAGAAAAGAGCAAATAACTCTATTAATAAACATATTGCAAAAAAAGCACCTGTAAAAATGGTTAATAAAGCTGGTAAAGATGCTATAAAAGCTATGTTGGTTGCTGCTTTATTTGGAATGTTGAAAGAAATTATGAATGCTTTAGTGAGATATTTTAAATCAAAAAAACAATCTTTTGATACATTTCTTAAGGAAATGAAAAAATCTCTTCATTCATTTTTTGGTAAAATCAAAGATTTTATTAAAGTTGGTGTAGACAGTTTTGTTGGAAGCATAGTAGGAGAAATTATTGGTGCTTTCGCTGAAAAACTAAGAAAGTTACCAAATTTGGTAAAACAATTATTTGGTTCAATTAGAGAAAGTATCTCTTATCTATCAAACCCTGAGAATGAATTTCATTCTACTGCAATTAAAATTGCCCATGTTTCAAAAATTATTACATCCGCATTAGTAGGTGTAGGCGCAATGTTTTTAGGAGAATATTTTGAACAGTTCTTAAATAAGATACCAGGTATGACTTTTGAAATAAAACTTCTAGGAACAATTGCTAATATTTTAGGGATGTTCTTAGCAAGTTTACTAACTGGAATCTTGGGAGCAATTATCATTAACGGACTTGATGGCTTTATTTCAAGGAAACTACAAGATGAGAATAAAAGGCAACAAGCTGATAAGAGAAATGAATTGTTAAGAATTCAGGAAGTCCAAATTTTTGTTGCCGAGCAAAATGTTGCTATTAAACGAAACCACATTTTTAGTAAGATGGCTAAGAACCATCAAAAACTAAGAGAACTACTTGGTGATGTTGAAGAAGAGTTTTCTAATTCAAAGATTGATTTCAAACAGCGATTATTAGCTAATGAAATTTATTTTGATGAAAAACAAAGAGAACTTGAAGAAATGCAAAGTGCATTAAATGATTTATTATAGGAGAATGTTATGTCAGAAGAATTAGAAATTCAAGTTTTATCCAATTCTGAAAGATTTAATGAAAAAAAACAAGCATTAAAAGCCTTTAGTGAAGAGATTCCTGAACAATTTGATTTACCTACTGTTCCAGATGAAGAGAATATATTGAATTTGTTTTCTGTGGACTATGGAGTCAAGGGAAAAGATTTAAATGCACTTAGAGAAGCTGTTCATAACAAGATTTTTAATCAAAATGAACATATCAAAAAGATTATTCAGGAATTTAATACAATTTACGAAACATTTCAAATATTGGATGATGAGTATATTCAAAGCATTTCAAACTCTTTGATTGCAGCAAAAGAGGCAAATAATAAAGCTATACAGGGATTGCATGAGATAGAAGAATATCAAACTGGTAATAAAAAATTATTAGATGATGTTTTTAAACAGAATAAAGATTTAATTGATGTATTGAAGAAACATCATAAAAAATTAGAAGAGTTAGAACAACTTGAAGATAAGCAAAGTGAAATTCATATTGAAATTGATAGTTTAAAAGCGAAGCTAAAATCATTAGTGAAAATAGAAAATAGTTTTAACGATTTGCATTTACAAGTTGAAGAAACACAAAATAATCTTAAAAACGATGTAGACAAGATGAATGTTCGATTAATAGAGGAAGGTAAAAATCTTACTTTAATTGTCGAGAAATTTCAAACTGAACTAGAGGAAAAACAAAAAGAGATTAGTTTCCTTAGAAAAGGATTCTATACTATTGGAGTCGCTGTTGTTATAATAGTATTATTTCTATTGTTTAAAGGAATGTAGATGATTAGTGAAACTTATTTAAAATTGTTAAAATCGGAAGTGAAAAAACTGGATGATTTAACAAATAATACTTATGAATTAGAAATAATTCTTCAAGATATAGTTGATAATATTAAAAATGCTGAGTTAGAATTTATAAAACGATTAGGAAACTTGACAAGTAAAGAGACATTCTTAAAAATCAAAGATAAGCAAACTAGTCTATTGGAATTATTGTATAAATATATTGGCTCTAGAGTTATTGATACAAATTATTTAATTTTGAAAGAAACAAATCATAAATCATTTGAAGAACTAGCAAATGATTTAAAGTCATTAATAGGTTTAGAAAATGTTAAGAAAGAAATTAAAGATTTAGTAGCGTTTAATAAAGTTCAACAAAGTAGAGAAAAAATCGGTCTTAAAAAAACAAACAGAACTATGCATATGGCGTTTTTAGGTAATCCAGGTACAGGTAAAACTACTGTGGCTAGAATCGTTGGGAATATGTATCGTTCATTAGGAATACTAAGTAAAGGTCATTTTATTGAAGCAACTAGAACAGACTTAATAGCAGAATATCAAGGACAGACGGCTTCGAAAGTGAAGAGATTGATACAAAAAGCCAAAGGTGGTGTATTGTTTATTGATGAAGCATATAGTATTACTGAAAACGATAAAAGTGATAGTTATGGTCGAGAGTGTTTAACTGAGTTAACAAAAGCATTAGAAGACTATCGTGATGATTTGGTGGTTATTGTTGCTGGATATGATGAATTGATGAAAAAATTTTTTGAATCTAATCCTGGGTTAAAATCAAGATTTAATTATTTTATTACGTTTGAAGATTATACTGTGGATCAAATGTTTGATATTTTTCTTTCATATTGCAAAAATGAAGAGTACATTTTGCATGATTCTGCAAAAGAAAAATTAAAAAAATATTTAGAATTACATAGTAGCAATCCTGAAAATAAAAATGCAAATGGGCGATTTATAAGAAATGTTTTTGACAGGATAATTATGAACCAAGCAAGAAGATTAGCCACACAATCTTTTGTTACAAAAGATAATTACATTACAATTCTTGAAGAAGATATTTCATGAATGAAATTAGAAAGCGACGCATGAACGGTATTATCAACTTAAAAAAAGAAGCGGGGATGACCTCGCATGATGCGGTTTTTAAACTGCGTAAGATTTTGGGAACTAAGAAAATTGGTCATGGTGGGACCTTGGATCCGGATGTGGTGGGTGTTTTGCCCATTGCGGTTGGCAAGGCGACTCGCATGGTCGAGTTCATGCAGGATGAGGGCAAGGTCTATGAGGGGGAAATCACTCTTGGCTATTCAACGACGACTGAGGATGCCAGTGGGGAAGTGGTCGCAGAGACGCCTGTTTTGTCGCCCTTGGATGAAAAGCTTGTCGATGAAGCCATTGCGAATCTGACTGGGCCTATTACCCAGATTCCGCCTATGTATTCGGCTGTCAAGGTCAATGGTCGTAAGCTCTATGAGTATGCACGTGTTGGTCAGGAAGTGGAACGTCCAGAACGTCAGGTGACCATTTACCAATTTGAACGGACAAGTCCGATTTCTTATGAGGGGAATCTAGCACGTTTTACTTTCCGTGTGAAATGCAGTAAAGGGACATACATCCGTACCTTATCGGTTGACTTGGGAGAGAAGCTGGGTTATGCGGCTCATATGTCTCAGTTAACTCGTACTAGTGCAGCTGGTTTGCAACTAGAAGATGCTCTTACCTTGGAAGAAATTGCTGAAAAATTGGAGGCTGGTCAACTGGACTTTCTCCATCCTCTAGAGATTGGAACAGGTGACCTTGTCAAAGTTTTCCTCAGTCCAGAAGAGGCTACAGAAGTACGCTTTGGTCGTTTTATCGAGCTCGACCAAACAGAACAAGAATTAGCTGCCTTTGAAGATGATAAATTGCTAGCCATTCTAGAAAAACGGGACAATCTCTACAAGCCAAGGAAGGTTTTTAGCTAGTCTAACTGAGGTGTAGGGAGTGTTGTTTCCCCTAGACTATCCAAATCAGACTATAAATTTTGCAAAAAATGTGATAGAATAGACGACGGATAAAAAAACGGAGGATAGCATGCAAAATAGACCAATCATTATCGGAGTGACAGGTGGTTCTGGTGGTGGTAAGACCAGTGTTTCAAGAGCCATTTTATCGCATTTTCCTGATGAAAAGATTTCCATGATTGAGCATGATTCATACTATAAGGATCAGTCTCATTTGACCTTTGAAGAGCGTGTCAAAACCAACTATGACCATCCTTTTGCCTTTGATACAGACTTGATGATTGAGCAGATTAAGGAATTGTTGGCGGGTCGTCCAGTGGACATTCCGACTTACGACTATACAGAGCATACACGAAGTAGCAAGACCTATCGTCAAGAGCCTCAAGATGTCTTTATCGTTGAGGGGATTTTGGTCTTGGAGGACCAGCGTCTGCGTGATTTGATGGATATCAAGATTTTTGTGGATACAGATGACGATGTGCGCATTATTCGTCGTATTAAGCGTGATATGGAAGAGCGTGGCCGTAGTCTGGATAGCGTTATTGACCAGTACTTAGGTGTGGTTAAACCTATGTATCACCAGTTTATTGAGCCAACCAAGCGTTATGCGGATATCGTCATTCCTGAGGGAGTCAGCAATACAGTGGCTATCGACCTTTTGACGACCAAGATTGCTAAGATTTTGGAAGAAGCTCGAAATAGTAAATAAACAGATGTGGAGGCCTTGCCTC
>CAUOWW010000088.1:0-6010 GCA_963508345.1 uncultured bacterium | reverse complement strand
CCACCTCTGCATCACGATAAAACTTGCCATAATCTCGCTCATAGCCCTTGACAAAGCCATAGGCAGTCTTGGCAGCCACCGTACCAACCGTTCCTGCACGGAAGGCATATTCCTCACCAAAGATATCACGCACATCCAAGTGGGCGCTAGGCTGGTCTTCTCCCGAGAAGTTCAAGTCAATATCAGGAACCTTGTCCCCATCAAAACCAAGGAAGGTCTCGAAAGGAATATCTTGCCCATTTTTGCTGAGTTTGTTACCACATTTAGGACAGTCCTTATTGGGCATATCAAATCCTGAACCGTAAGAACCATCGGTGATAAACTCACTGTACTGACACTGACCACAGACATAGTGAGGAGAGAGAGGATTAACCTCCGTAATCCCAATCATAGTCGCAACAAAACTAGAACCGACAGACCCACGAGAACCAACCAAGTAGCCCCGTTCATTGGAACGTTGCACCAGCATCTGCGATGCCAGATAAATCACGGCAAATCCATTCCCCAAAATGGAAGTCAATTCTTTTTCAATCCGCAAATCAACAATATCTGGCAGCGGATTTCCATAAATCTCAAAAGCTTTCTTATAGGTCAACTCAGCAACTGTTTCTTCAGCCTTATCAATGAAAGGCGTGTACAAGTCACCCTTAACAACCTCAACGGGTTCAAAGGTTTCTGCCAAGGCATTGGTGTTTTCAATGACCAATTTCCGAGCTAATTCCTCTCCCAAGAAGGCAAATTCATCCAACATTTCATTAGTCGTTCTAAAATGAGCCTTGGGGAGAGGAGCTGGTTGGGCATGTTCCCCATGACCGATAGTTCGGTTAATCATAGCCCCCTGTCCCAAACTACGAACGATAATTTCACGGTAAATCTCTTCTTCAGGTTCGATATAGTGGACATTCCCTGTAGCAAGAACAGGCTTGCCAAGACGGTCCCCAACCTCAATCAAACTTTTGATAATGGTCTGGAGTTCTTCCATATCCTTGACCTGCTCCTTAGCAATCAAGGGAGCATAGATAGCTGGTGGCATGACCTCGATAAAGTCATAATACTTGGCCACCTCAACCGCCGCATCCACACCTTGGGAAACGACTGCATCAAAAACTTCACCTTCAGAGCAAGCTGAACCTAAAATCAAACCTTCCCGATGGGCATCTAAAACCGTTCTCGGAATCCGTGGCACCCCTTCAAAGTACTTAGTATTGGACAAAGAAACCAGTTTAAAGATATTTTTTAAACCTACCTGATTCTTGACATAAATGGTCGCATGCTTGATGCGAGCTTTTTTATAAGAATCTGGACTAATCAAATCAATGTTGAGTCTAGCTAGATCGGTCACACCATGTTTTTCTACCACCTCTTTGATAAAGATGAAAAGCAGGCGACCTGTAGCTTCCGCATCGTAGTTGGCCATGTGGTGATGTTCTAAGGCCACACCAAAACGCTTGGTCAAAGGTCCTAAACCATGACGTTTATACTCAGGATAGAGATTTCTAGCAAACTCAAGTGTATCAATAACTGGCTGACTAATCTTTGGCAAACCATGACGCTCATAATTGGCATTCATAAAGCCAACGTCAAAGGTAGCATTATGGGCAACTAAGACTGTATCCTTACAAAATTCTTGGAATTCCTGTAGCACTTGTTCCAGTGGTTTGGCATTTTTGACATGATCATCTGTAATTCCAGTCAACTCAGTAGTAAAAGCTGACAAGGGATGTCCAGGATTGATAAATTCATCAAATTCAGCAATGACATTCCCCTTATACATCTTAGAGGCCGCAACCTGAATCAAGTCATTATAGATGGCTGAAAGCCCCGTCGTTTCCACGTCAAAGACCACATAGGTCGCTTCTGACAAGTCCATTTCCACTTCGTTATAAACAATTGGAACTCGGTCCTCTACAATATTGGCTTCCATTCCATAGATCAGCTGGATTCCCGCTTTTTTGGCCGCCTTATAGCCGTGTGGGAAGGACTGGACATTCCCGTGGTCCGTGATGGCAACCGCCTTGTGTCCCCACTTAGCAGCTGTCGCAACAATCTCCTCTACTTCTGGCAGAGCATCCATAGTCGACATATTAGTATGAGCATGAAATTCAACCCGACGCTCACCTTCTGGCATCAAATCTTTCCGCTCATAGTGAACAACTTCCTGCACATCCTGCACATTCATTGTCAAATCGCGTGTGAAGTTATTCATCTCCACATTTCCACGCACTCGTAGCCAAGAATTTTTCTTGATTAGATCAAATTTCTGAGCCTCTTCCTCATTTTTAACCCACTTTTGCATAGAAAAACTTGAAGTGTAGTCCGTCATTTTAAAGTTGATCAAAACACGACCTGTTCTGGTCACTTTTTGCTCCACATCAAAAACAACCCCTTCAAAGACCAGACGATTTTCCTCAGTCGTCACTTCAATCATAGGAGTAATCTCCGCCTTGTCCAATTTCGGTTTAGCTGCAGCTTTTTTGGCTTGAAAATCAAAGGTTGGTTTCTCTTCTGCTGGAGGTGGTGCCATCTGTTCCAGTTGCTCCATAGCACGGAGCGCTTCCTCATTGGCAGCTTGAACAATCTGTTCATTTTCAGTATGAAAGGCTTCTTCCTGCTCTTGGGTCAGCATATCATTCTTCTCTACTTGACAGTTAAAAGATGGAAAACCAAATTTTTCAAGTTGTTTGGCTAAATTAGGAAGATGATTCTTCTTAAAATGTTCCTTATCAATCGCCTCAGAGCCTTCAATAAAGAGTTGATTGCCCTCCGCACGAACTCGCAAATTCTGATAAAGGGACTTAAAACCTTGACTAGCACATGGCCCCTCAGAAAAAGCCTCTCTATAGTAGGACTGCAAGAGTTGATTTGAAAATTCTTGAGACAGAGCCTTGATTTCGAAAACAGCTTTATTGCCTGTCTTAGAAAATTCTTCGCTTAAACCTTTCTTTAATTCTAAAAAGATTTCAATCGGTAAAATATTAGAAAATACGAAATGAAACTCCCATACCTTACTAATTTTATGAACCACAACTCGCTCAATATCAGCCTGCGCTAAAGCAGAATCCTGTCTCATCTCAGCAGGCATCCCCAGTTGATTCATCAAAATTTCAAAACTGTTTGACATTCATTTTCCTCACATTATTCTCCTACTATTTTACCATATTTAGAGGTATTTTCTAAAGACAAAAGGAAGCCACCAAGTGACTTCCTTCTAGAGTGAGGACTGATTAGTCTTCACCTTTGTTTTTCTTAATGATTTCTTCTTGTACTGACTTAGGTACATCTTCGTAGTGGTCAAATACCATCATGAATGTACCACGTCCTTGAGATGCAGAACGAAGAACTGTTGCGTAACCGAACATTTCAGCAAGTGGAACGTAAGCACGAACGATTTGGCTGTTACCGTGTGCTTCCATACCATCTACACGTCCACGACGAGCAGTTACGTGACCCATAACATCACCAAGGTTTTCTTCTGGAACAGTGATTGTTACAAGCATCATTGGCTCAAGGATAGCTGGTTGTGCTGATTTAGCAGCTTCTTTAAGAGCAAGTGAAGCCGCGATCTTGAAGGCAGTTTCAGATGAGTCGACATCGTGGTATGAACCATCGTAAAGCTTAGCTTTAACGTCAACCATTGGGTAACCTGCAAGAACACCGTTAGCCATAGATTCTACCAAACCTTTTTCAACCGCTGGGATAAATTCACGAGGAACCACACCACCGACGATTGCGTTTTCGAATTCGAATCCTTTTCCTTCTTCGTTTGGAGTAAATTCAATCCATACATCACCGAATTGACCTTTACCACCAGACTGACGTTTGAAGAATCCACGTGCTTGAGTAGAAGCGCGGAATGTTTCACGGTAAGATACTTGAGGAGCACCTACGTTCGCTTCAACTTTGAACTCACGACGCATACGGTCAACAAGGACGTCAAGGTGAAGCTCACCCATACCAGAGATAACTGTTTCACCAGTTTCAACGTTTGTTTCAACGCGGAATGTTGGATCTTCTTCAGCCAATTTTTGAAGGGCAATACCCATCTTATCTTGGTCAGCTTTAGATTTTGGCTCAACCATCAATTGGATAACTGGTTCTGGAACGTTGATTGACTCAAGGATGATTTTAGCTTTTTCATCTGTCAATGAGTCACCAGTTGTAGTATCTTTCAAACCAACGGCAGCAGCGATATCACCTGAGTAAACAGTGTCGATTTCTTGACGGCTGTTAGCGTGCATTTGAAGGATACGTCCGATACGTTCACGTTTACCTTTAGAAGTGTTCAATACGTATGAACCTGATTGAAGAACACCTGAGTAAACACGGAAGAATGTCAAACGACCTACGAATGGGTCAGTCATGATCTTGAAGGCAAGAGCTGCAAATGGCTCTTCATCAGATGCTGGACGAGTTTCTTCTTCGTCTGTATCTGGGTTGATACCTTTGATTGCTGGGATGTCAAGTGGGCTTGGAAGGTAGTCAATAACCGCATCAAGCATCAATTGAACACCTTTGTTCTTGAAGGCAGAACCACACAATACTGGGAAGAATTCAACGTTGATAGTCGCTTTACGGATACCAGCTTTCAATTCTTCGTTAGTGATTTCTTCACCTTCAAGGTATTTCATCATCAATTCTTCATCAGTTTCAGCAACTGCTTCAACCAATTTTTCACGGTATTCTTGAGCTTGGTCAAGGTATTCAGCTGGAATATCTTCTTCAAGGATATCTGTACCAAGGTCGTTAGTATAGATTTCAGCTTTCATCTTGATCAAGTCGATGATACCACGGAAGTCATCTTCAGAACCGATTGGCAATTGGATTGGGTGTGCATTTGCTTGAAGACGATCGTGAAGTGTGCTTACTGAGTAAAGGAAGTCAGCACCGATTTTGTCCATTTTGTTGGCAAATACGATACGTGGAACTCCGTACTCAGTTGCTTGACGCCAAACTGTTTCAGTTTGAGGCTCAACACCTGATTGTGAGTCAAGAACGGTAACAGCACCATCCAATACACGAAGAGAACGTTGTACTTCGATTGTGAAGTCCACGTGTCCTGGTGTGTCGATGATGTTTACGCGGTGGTTGTTCCATTGAGCTGTTGTCGCAGCAGATGTGATAGTGATACCACGTTCTTGCTCTTGCTCCATCCAGTCCATTTGTGACGCACCTTCGTGAGTTTCACCGATTTTGTGGATTTTACCAGTGTAGTAAAGAATACGCTCAGTTGTAGTTGTTTTACCAGCATCGACGTGGGCCATGATACCGATATTACGAGTTTTTTCAAGTGAAAATTCGCGTGCCATGAGGTTTGTTTCTCCTATTTATTTTTGATTTCTATTCTATTATAACACGATTTTAATAAAAACGGATAGGCAGGACCTACCCGTTCTCAATGTTTTCATGCTATTGTTGGTTTCAACTTGTAGATTTACAAGTTAAATTGAACTCGGGCTAAAAGCCCAAGTTAGTTGAGTTGAGCTCAAGCTAAAAGTCTGGAGAAAAAGATGAATCTCATTGGTTGCAGTCGCAACCTGCTTCGATTCCCTATTTTCTCTGGGACTTTCTTAACGCTTTCGCATCCTATCTTACCAACGGAAGTGTGCGAATGCACGGTTAGCTTCAGCCATACGGTGAGTGTCTTCACGTTTCTTAACAGCTGCACCAGTGTTGTTAGCAGCATCCAAGATTTCTTTTGCAAGACGGTCTTGCATTGTGTGTTCACCACGAAGACGAGCGATTGTTACCAACCAACGAAGTCCAAGTGTTGTACGACGTTCTGGACGAACTTCAACTGGGACTTGGTAGTTAGATCCACCAACACGACGTGCACGTACTTCAAGTACAGGCATGATGTTTTCCATAGCTGTTTCAAATACTTCAAGTGCATCGTTTCCAGTAGCTTCTTTGATTTGCTCAAAAGCACCGTAAACGATTGAAGCAGCTGTACCACGTTTACCATCAAGCATAACGCGGTTGATAAGACGAGTAACTAATTGTGAATTGTAAA
>CAUOWW010000087.1:0-6012 GCA_963508345.1 uncultured bacterium | reverse complement strand
TGGAAGAGTGATACTAATACCTCAAATCGCTATGAGGCTATTATGGACCAAGTAGTGGACCGTAGTTATGATATTTATCGAGATTTAGTCTTTGGGAATGAACATTTTTATGATTATTTCTTTGAGTCAAGTCCAATCAAGGCTATTTCCAGCTTTAATATTGGTTCTCGTCCAGCTGCTCGTAAGACTATTACTGAAATCGGTGGTTTGCGTGCCATTCCTTGGGTCTTCTCGTGGTCACAAAGTCGTGTCATGTTCCCAGGATGGTATGGTGTCGGATCAAGCTTCAAGGAGTTTATCGATAAAAATCCAGAGAATATTGCTATCTTACGAGATATGTATCAAAATTGGCCATTTTTTCAATCGCTTCTTTCAAATGTCGATATGGTCTTGTCAAAATCGAACATGAATATTGCTTTTGAATATGCTAAGTTATGTGAAGATGATCAAGTGAAGGCTATTTATGATACTATTTTAGACGAATGGCAATTAACGAAAAATGTTATCCTAGAGATTGAAGGGTATGACGAATTATTAGCTGAAAATCCATATCTAAAAGCAAGTTTGGATTACCGTATGCCTTACTTTAATATCCTTAACTATATCCAGTTGGAGTTGATTAAACGTCAACGCCGAGGAGAATTATCAAGCGATCAAGAAAAATTAATTCATACAACCATCAACGGAATTGCGACAGGATTGCGTAATTCGGGTTGATACCTTTCAAACTTCCTCTGTTCTATAGGGGAAGTTTTTGAATATTTCAAAAAAATACTAAAAGAGTCTTGACAAGTAGTTGAAAAATGATATAATTTAAACATTCAGAAAAGTAATCATTCAAACTTTTTAGAGAGTCTGTGGTAGCTGAAAACAGATAAGTGGTAATGATGAAAATTGGGCTGGATGTTATTTAGAATTTGAAATCATAAAAATTCGGTGAGCACACCTTACAGTGCATCTCGTTATTGCGAGACTGAGCGATAGGGAAATTCCCTGTAATTGAGGTGGTACCGCGCATCGACGTCCTCACACAAGTTTTTTGTGTGAGGACTTTTTTATAGGAGGTTTGTATGGAAAGAAAACGATGGCGTCGCTTGTTTATACTCAATGAAAATCAAAAAGCAAACTAGGAAGCTAGCCGCAGGTTGCTCAAAGCACTGCTTTGAGGTTGTGGATAGAACTGACGAAGTCAGTAAACATAGCTACGGTAAGGCGACGCTGACGTGGTTTGAAGAGATTTTCGAAGAGTATTAGATAAGTGAAGTATTTTAAAGAAATAAAAAGGAGAAATAGAATGAAAAATAAACGTTTAATTGGAATTATCGCTGCCTTAGCAGTCTTAGTAGCAGGAAGTTTGATTTACTCTTCAATGAATAAACCAGAAGCTAAGAATGAGAAAAAAGTTGCCAAAGTTGGTGTCCTTCAGTTTGTCAGCCATCCATCTCTTGACTTGATTTATAAAGGAATTCAAGATGGACTTGCAGAAGAAGGTTATAAAGATGACCAAGTTAAAATCGATTTTATGAACTCAGAAGGTGACCAAAGTAAGGTTGCGACAATGAGTAAACAATTGGTTGCAAATGGCAATGACCTTGTGGTTGGTATTGCAACACCAGCTGCTCAAGGTTTGGCTAGCGCCACAAAAGACCTACCTGTTATCATGGCTGCTATTACAGACCCAATTGGTGCTAATTTGGTTAAAGATTTGAAAAAACCAGGTGGCAACATTACAGGGGTGTCTGACCACAATCCAGCTCAACAACAAGTTGAACTCATCAAGGCTCTAACACCAAATGTGAAAACAATCGGAGCTCTTTACTCAAGTAGCGAAGACAATTCAAAAACACAGGTCGAAGAATTTAAGGCTTATGCTGAAAAAGCAGGTTTGACAGTGGAAACATTTGCGGTTCCTTCAACAAATGAAATTGCTTCAACAGTCAACGTTATGACTAGCAAGGTCGATGCTATCTGGGTTCCAATCGATAACACAATTGCTTCAGCCTTCTCAACAGTTGTATCAAGCAACCAATCAGCTAAAAAACCAATCTACCCAAGTGCAACCGCCATGGTAGAAGCAGGTGGCTTGGCATCAGTTGTAGTTGACCAACATGACCTTGGTGTGGCAACTGGTAAAATGATTGCGCAAGTCTTGAAAGGTGCAAAACCAGCCGATACTCCAGTTAATGTCTTTTCAACTGGTAAGTCAGTTATCAACAAAAAATTGGCACAAGAGCTAGGTATTACGATTCCTGATTCTGTTCTAAAAGAAGCGGGACAAGTGATTGAATAATCTGTAATGGAGGAGTTGGGGACATCTCCTCCAATTTTTTACAATAGAAATCATATAGAAAAGGTTAAGAAACAGATGATACTATCTATTATTTCTCAAGGATTTGTCTGGGCTATTTTAGGTCTGGGAATCTTTATGACATTTAGGATTTTAAACTTTCCAGATATGACGACAGAAGGTTCCTTCCCTCTTGGGGGAGCTGTTGCTGTCACTTTGATAACCAAAGGCGTGAACCCATTTTTAGCGACACTTATTGCTGTAGGAGCAGGTTGTTTGGCTGGAATGGCAGCAGGCCTTCTTTATACAAAAGGGAAAATCCCAACCTTGCTCTCAGGGATTTTGGTGATGACTTCCTGTCACTCTATCATGCTCTTGATTATGGGACGTGCAAATTTAGGACTGCTTGGAACCAAGCAAATTCAGGATGTTTTGCCTTTTGATTCAGATTTGAACCAACTCTTGACAGGTCTTATCTTTGTAAGTCTTGTTATTGCTCTCATGCTCTTTTTCTTGGATACCAAACTAGGACAAGCCTATATTGCTACAGGGGATAATCCTGATATGGCTAGAAGTTTTGGAATTCATACTGGACGCATGGAGCTTATGGGCTTGGTCTTATCAAATGGTGTGATTGCCCTTGCAGGAGCTCTCATTGCCCAGCAAGAAGGGTATGCCGATGTATCTCGAGGAATCGGGGTTATCGTTGTGGGGCTTGCAAGTTTGATTATTGGAGAAGTTATCTTCAAGAGTTTGAGCTTGGCAGAACGTCTGGTTACCATCGTTGTAGGTTCTATCGCCTATCAATTCTTAGTGTGGGCGGTTATCGCGCTTGGCTTTAATACAAGTTACCTTCGTTTGTACAGCGCTGTGATTTTGGCAGTCTGCCTCATGATTCCAACATTTAAGCAAACAATCTTGAAAGGAGCCAAGTTAAGCAAATGACAGCAATTGTAGAATTAAAAAATGCAACCAAAATCGTTAAAAATGGCTTTGATGAAGAAAAGATTATTTTAAATGATGTTTCCTTAGAAATTTTTGAACAGGACTTTATCACGATTTTAGGTGGAAATGGTGCTGGGAAATCAACTCTCTTTAACACTATTGCAGGAACCTTATCACTAACCAGTGGAACTATTCGTATCTTGGGTGAAGATGTTACCAAGTTTTCACCAGAGAAGCGTGCCAAGTACTTGTCTCGTGTTTTCCAAGATCCAAAGATGGGAACAGCTCCTCGTATGACGGTTGCTGAAAATCTTTTAATTGCCAAGTTTCGTGGTGAAAAGCGTGGATTGTTACCACGACGCTTGACTAGCTATAAGGATGAATTTCAGGCAACCATTGAAAAAGTAGGGAATGGTCTTGAGAGACATTTGAATACACCGATCGAGTTCTTATCAGGTGGGCAAAGACAGGCTTTGAGTCTCTTGATGGCAACCTTGAAGAGACCTGAATTACTCCTGTTAGATGAGCATACTGCTGCCCTTGATCCAAAGACCAGTGTGGCCTTGATGGAATTGACAGATGAATTTGTCAAGAAAGATCAGCTGACAGCCCTTATGATTACTCATCATATGGAAGATGCTCTCAAATATGGCAATCGCTTGATTGTCATGAAAGAAGGACGGATTATCCAAGATTTAAACCAAGAAGAAAAAGCAAAGATGAAGATTTCAGACTACTATCAATTATTTGAATAGATGAACTTTATTTTCATCAAGAATTGTGAAGCAAAACTTAGAGGCATGGAAGTGTTTCTGAGTTTTTTATCTTCTCTTGAAATTTTAAAAAATGAAGCAAAGATAATCATGGAAAGTGTATGAAATGGTTTACTTTTTTTCTGAAATAAAGTATACTATATAAAGTAAACTATGATAACATGGAGGTATTGTGTATGGTTGACAAACAAGTCATTGAAGAAATCAAAAACAATGCCAACATTGTGGAAGTCATAGGAGATGTGATTTCTTTACAAAAGGCAGGACGGAACTATCTAGGGCTCTGTCCTTTTCATGGTGAAAAAACACCTTCTTTCAACGTTGTAGAGGACAAGCAGTTTTACCACTGTTTTGGTTGTGGTCGCTCGGGTGATGTCTTTAAGTTCATAGAGGAGTACCAAGGTGTTCCATTTATGGAGGCTGTCCAAATCTTAGGTCAGCGTGTTGGGATAGAGGTAGAAAAACCGCTTTATAGTGAACAGAAGCAAGTTTCGCCTCACCAAGCTCTTTATGATATGCACGAAGATGCAGCCAAATTTTATCATGCTATTCTCATGACAACAACCATGGGTGAAGAGGCGAGAAATTACCTTTATCAGCGTGGTTTGACAGATGAAGTGCTCAAACATTTTCGGATTGGTTTAGCACCTCCAGAACGAAACTATCTCTATCAACGTTTGTCTGATCAGTATCGTGAAGAGGATTTACTGGATTCAGGACTGTTTTATCTCTCAGATGCTAATCAATTTGTAGACACCTTTCACAATCGCATCATGTTTCCCCTAACAAATGATCAGGGAAAGGTTATTGCCTTCTCAGGTCGTATCTGGCAGAAAACGGATTCACAAACTTCTAAGTATAAAAATAGCCGATCAACTGCAATTTTTAATAAAAGTTACGAATTATATCATATGGATAGGGCTAAAAAATCTTCTGGAAAAGTCAGTGAGATTTACCTGATGGAAGGGTTCATGGATGTCATTGCAGCCTATAGGGCTGGAATCGAAAACGCTGTCGCATCTATGGGAACAGCCTTGAGTCGAGAGCATGTTGAGCATCTGAAAAGGTTAACCAAGAAGTTAGTCCTTGTTTACGATGGCGATAAGGCTGGGCAAGCCGCGACATTGAAAGCCTTGGATGAAATTGGTGATATGCCTGTGCAAATCGTCAGCATGCCTGATAACTTGGATCCAGATGAGTATCTACAAAAAAATGGTCCAGAAGACTTGTCCTATCTATTAACGAAAACTCGTATTAGTCCGATTGAGTTTTACATTCACCAGTACAAACCTGAAAACAGTGAAAATCTGCAAGCTCAGATTGAGTTTATTGAAAAAATAGCTCCCTTGATTGTTCAAGAAAAGTCCATCACTGCTCAAAACAGCTATATTCATATTTTAGCTGACAGTCTGGCATCCTTTGATTATGCCCAGATTGAGCAGATTGTTAATGAGAGTCGTCAGGCGCAAAGGCAGAATCGCATGGAAGGAATTTCCAGACCGACGCAAATCACTATGCCTGTCACCAAGCAGTTATCAGCTATTATGAGAGCAGAAGCCCATCTACTCTATCGGATGATGGAATCCCCTCTTGTTTTGAACGACTACCGTTTGCGAGAAGACTTTGCATTTGACACTCCTGAATTTCAGGTCTTATATGACTTGCTTGGCCAGTATGGCAATCTTCCTCCAGAAGTTCTAGCAGAACAGACAGATGAAGTTGAAAGAGCCTGGTATCAGGTTTTAGCTCAGGATTTGCCTGCTGAGATGTCGTCGCAGGAACTTAGTGAAGTAGAAATGACTCTAAACAAGGCTCTCTTGAATCAGGATAATATGAAAATCAAAAAGAAGGTGCAGGAAGCTAGCCATGTAGGAGATACAGACACAGCCCTAGAAGAATTGGAACGTTTAATTTCCCAAAAGAGAAGAATGGAGTAATAATGGCAACAAAACAAAAAGAAGTAACAACATTTGATGTACAAGTAGCAGAATTTATCCGTAATCATAA
>CAUOWW010000086.1:0-6241 GCA_963508345.1 uncultured bacterium | reverse complement strand
CTCAGCTTGTTTATTACGGTTGAGGTTGTAATTTAGAGCTGTTTTAGCTGCATCAAGGGCCTCAAGACTTTCTTTACTATATCCTTCTAAGTTTTCAGGAATTTGTGCGATTTCTTCGCGGAGAGCATTATAATTAGCTCGGAAGTAGTCTTTATTGTGGTCTGCAAAGGCAGTCATGAGTTCAAAGATTTCTTCCTCCTTGTACTCTGCACTTGGTTTATCTGCCCAGATAGCAAGCATACTTCCGACTGTTGGAAGATCTACTTCAGGATACTTGGTAGAAGCAAGTTGATTGAATGGAACTTTACCAGAATTTTCAACTGCTTTTGAAAGTGGATAAGATTCGTCTGGTTTGTGATTGCCTAAAACATAGTACCAGTCTCCGTTGGTGTTGAGAAGTTTGTAGCCTTTGCTTGCTAGGTACTGAGGAGTTGCAAGATTGTAACCCCACCATCCTTTAGACCAGTAAGAGATGATGACATCCTTATCAAACTCAACATCATCCTTGTCTTCATAGTAGAAGCCATCGTTGAAGGCCATTGGTTGAAGACCTCTCTCTTTGGCCATAGCAGCGAGGGTGTTGGCATATTCGGCAAATTTGCCATAGAGTTGATACCATTTGAGGTAGTACCAGCCTTGGGCACTAGTCGCGTCGTTAGCGTATTCGTCAGTACCAAAGTTGAAAATTTTTGTTTTACCTGCAAAGAAGTCCATGTATTTACCGATGAGGGCTTTTACAAAGTTCATCGCTTCTTCGTTTCTCAAGTCCATAGTTGTTTTGGAGACTTTGTCAAAGTGGGCTTGAGGATTTTTAATACCTAATTTTTCCATGGCAACCAGCATAGCATCCATGTGACCTGGACTGTTAATCGCTGGGATGAGACCGATGCCCTTGGATTTAGCGTATTCAATTAGTTCTGTCACTTCTGCCTGTGTAAGTGCAGTCCCGTTTGGATCATCGTAGTAAGCTTTTGTTCCTTGGATGATAGCATTTTTGACATCATCACTTGTATAGGTTTTTCCGTTGGTAGTGATGATCATATCATCGAGTAGGAAGCGAAGTCCGTCATTTCCTAGAAGGAGATGGACATCAGAATATCCGAGCTCACTAGCCTTATATACGATGCGTTTGAGCTGGTCAAGAGTAAAGTATTTGCGTCCAGCATCGATTGAGATTACCTTGTTTTTGGCAAGTTTTTCAACTTCACGTTTAGCATCTTCTTCTTTTTGAGCTTCTGGTGTGAAGGTCAAATTGCTGACTGCTTCTTGAAGTTTTGCAATTGCTTGGTCAATCGTGTCTTGTTGGGCACGGCTGAGGTTACTATCAAGCGAACGGATAGCTTTTGTCGCTTCATTAACTGCTGCGACGCTTTCTGCAGTATAACGGTTAAGGTCTTTTGGTACCTCGTTAAGTGCTTGTTCTGCAGACTCATAATCAGCTGCGAAGTATTCAGCATTAGAATTTGCGAATTGACGCATGAGTTTGAAGAGGCGTGACGGTGAATAACGTGCAGATGGAGTGTCAGCCCAAGCAGCTACCATACCACCGATGAATGGAATAGTTGCACCGTCGGATTTTGGTACCGAAGTGATTGGAGTGTTCTTGATACCGTTTAAGCCTTGATCAAGGTTGTACCAACCTTGGCCATCTGCATTTCGCCCAAGAACATAGTACCAAGCATCGTTAGTGTTTAGGATTTGGTGACCTTTTTCTACTAGAAGTTTAGAAGAAGCGACGTCGTAACCTCCCCAACCACCAGTCCACATTGAAACGATGATATCTTTGTCAAAAGTTCCGAAGCTAGTATCACTATTATAGTAGATACCATCATTGAAGGCCATTGGTTTGAGGCCGTGCGACTTGACGATGTGAGCAAGATCATTAGCGTAAGTGATGAATTTACTATATTTTCCTTTTGTTTGAAGGACAGTCCAACCTTTAGCGTTTGTTGCGTCATTGGCATATTCATCAAGTCCGATGTTGAAGATTTCAGTCTTTTTCGCGAAATAAGCAGCATACTTGTCAATAAGGGCTTTTGTAAAAGCGACCGCTTGTTCGTTGTCAAGATCTACGGTACGAGCTGATTCCTTCCCGAAATAGCTAAAGTTAGGGTTTTGGATTCCCAATTCTTTCATGGCATTGAGAATCGCATCCATGTGACCAGGGCTATTTACTGTCGGAATGAGACCGATACCTTTATCTTTGGCATAGTTAATCAGATCTGTCATTTGATTTTCTGTTAAGTGATTGCCGTTTGGATCGTTGTAATAATCATTTGTACCTTTTTCAATGGCACGTTTGACATCGTCACTGGCATAGTTCTTGCCGTTAGCTGTGATGCTCATATCGTCCAACATAAAGCGGAGTCCATCATTTCCAACTAATAGGTGTAAATCAGTGTAACCATAATGTTTCGCTTTGTCAATGATTTCCTTGAGTTGTTCTGGTGAGAAATATTTACGTCCAGCATCAATAGAAACAATTTTCTTTTTCGCTAGTTTTTCATTTACTTGAGTGGCACGTTCAGTAGTCGGAGCGAGTACAGCAGGAGTAGCAGGCTCGTTTTTCTTCTCAGTATTGGCACTCTCTGCGCTTTTTTCCACTTGAGTTGCGTTTTCTGCTTCCATAGTGGGGGCTGGGCTGGCATGTTCTGTCACTATTGGTGCTACTGCATTTTCTGTTTTTGGAAGGACTGTGTTAACAGCCTCCTTTTCAGTTTTGACTTCACCTTTTACAGTTTTATCAGCTTGTTTTACAAGTTTTTCTTCTTTATCTTGAATTGGTGCTTCTGATGCTTGTGGGCTATCCGGCACAGCTTGCAAAGTTTCAGGAGCTTTTGGTGCTGGTGTGAGTCCATCTGCAGATACGGCTTGAGCACTGAAGGTAAAGCCTATCAGTACAGAAGCTGCTCCGACCGCATACTTGCGGATTGAGAAACGCTGTTTCTTGTTTAGTTTCATGATAAAACCTCCTTGATACAACTATTTTGATAACGTTTACATAAAACCAATTTAATTTTATTATCTATATAGTAAAAAGTCAAGTAAATTTGTATAATAACTATAATAAATAGAGGAAGTCATAAGATTTTGGAAATAGCAATTTGTATAAGAATGTAAAATCAAGGAAAAATCAGTGATTTTTAACTTATTTTTAGTACAAGTGCTACAAATAAATATATTTATACTCTTCGAAAATCAAATTCAAACCACGTCAACGTCGCCTTGCCGTACTCAAGTACAGCCTGCGGCTAGTTTCCTAGTTTGCTCTTTGATTTTCATTGAGTATTAACAGCGTTTTCATAGTTGCTTTTTCGTGCTATAATATATATAGAAAAAAGCCCAAGCACTTAGGCTTAGGCCTTCTTCTTAGTGATCACGGTCACATGAAATGAACTTGATTTTGTAATAATCCGCTCGTTTATAAGTTTCGCTGTATGCGAGAACTTGTCCAGTAGACTCTAACCTAGTAGTCTTGGTTTGTAAAACGGTTGGGAATTGCTCATCGACTCCGAGTACCGAAGCCGCATGTTCTGGAGTTGGAAATGTTATTTCATTGATTTCTTCAAAATGTTCATCATTCATGTGAATGTGGTAATCTAATTTGAAACGGTTATAGATAGAGCTATAATATTCAAGATTTGGATAATTTGCGTTGATGTATTGTTCTGGAATGTAAGATGTGTGGTAGATATATACAACACCATTCGTTTTGCGTATACGTTCAATCTTGTAGTAGAACTGATCACCACGTAGTCCAAGTTTTTCTAAGTAGTTTAATTTGTTTCCGCGCTCAATAGAAAGGACGGTAACTTTATCATCTTTAGTTTCAAAAACTTCTACATCTGAAAACTCTACGAGTTTATGTTTGCGTGCGCGTGAAACGAATGTACCCTTTCCTTGTTGACGAACGATGTAACCATCTTTAGCAAGGTCGTTTAAGGCGCGGACAACAGTTATAGAACTTACATCGTACATTGCGATCAATTCTGCTTCTGTGTAAAATTTATCACCACTTTCAAATTGACCAGAAATGATTTTGTTCTTTAACTCATCTTTAATATATTGATACTTTGGAATTGCCATGTTTTCACCTCGATTTTCCTTTTCCACTAAAAATTTTACCATAAAATTGAAAAGAATAGTAGAGTTTTGAATAAAAAAATTAGAATAATAGGGTATAAGGTTAATTTACATCGAAATTAATAGAAAAACATACATTTTTATACATGGTTTTTAAAGGATACTATTGTTATAAATTAGAGACTTTTATAAGTTTTTTGTGTAAAAGTTAGTTAAAAATGAAAAAAATTGTGAAAACCTATTGACAAATGCAAAATATTGAGATATATTTACTATATCAACAAATGAAAGCGTGAACTTTAATTGTCAGAAGGTAGTAAAATGACACGATTTGAGATTAGGGACGATTTCTATTTAGATGGGGAACCGTTCAAGATTTTGTCCGGCGCCATTCATTATTTTAGGATTCCTCCAGAAGATTGGTATCATTCGCTCTATAACTTGAAAGCCCTTGGTTTTAATACGGTAGAGACTTATGTAGCTTGGAATTTACACGAGCCTCGTGAAGGTGAGTTTAACTTTGAAGGGGCTCAGGATTTGGAGAGATTTCTTCGGATAGCACAAGATTTGGGTCTCTATGCTATCGTTCGTCCGTCTCCCTTTATCTGTGCGGAATGGGAATTCGGTGGTTTACCGGCTTGGCTCTTAACCAAAGATATGAGAATCCGCTCATCTGACCCAGCCTATATTGGAGCTGTGGGTCGCTATTATGACCAACTCTTGTCACGATTGGTTCCACATTTATTGGACAATGGTGGGAATATCCTCATGATGCAGGTTGAAAATGAGTATGGTTCTTACGGAGAGGATAAGGCTTATCTGCGAGCGATTCGACAGTTGATGGAAGAGCGTGGCGTAACCTGTCCCCTCTTTACGTCAGATGGTCCTTGGAGAGCTACTCTGAAAGCGGGAACCTTAATCGAAGATGACCTCTTTGTAACAGGCAACTTTGGCTCTAAGGCCCCTTACAACTTTTCACAGATGCAGGATTTCTTTGATGAATATGGCAAGAAATGGCCACTCATGTGTATGGAGTTCTGGGATGGCTGGTTCAATCGTTGGAAAGAACCGATTATCACACGGGATCCAAAAGAATTGGCAGATGCAGTTCGAGAAGTTTTGGAGCAAGGTTCCATCAATCTCTACATGTTCCATGGCGGTACAAACTTTGGCTTCATGAATGGTTGCTCGGCTCGAGGAACTTTGGATCTGCCACAAGTTACATCTTATGATTACGATGCCCTTCTGGATGAAGAAGGAAATCCAACTGCTAAATATCTGGCAGTCAAGAAGATGATGGCGACACATTTTCCAGAGTATCCGCAGTTGGAACCACTCTATAAGGAAAGCATGAAAGTGGACGCTATTCCACTTGCTGAAAAAGTTTCCTTGTTTGAAACCTTAGATAGCTTGTCTAGTCCAGTAGAAAGTCTCTATCCTCAAAAGATGGAGGAGCTAGGACAAAGTTATGGCTATCTTCTCTATCGCACTGAGGCAAGTTGGGATGCAGAAGAGGAAAGACTTCGTATCATTGATGGACGTGACCGTGCTCAACTCTTTGTAGATGGTCAATGGATTTCCACTCAATACCAGACAGAGATTGGGGAAGATATTTTTTATCAAGGTGAAAAGAAAGCGCTGTCTATATTGGATATCTTGATAGAAAATATGGGGCGTGTCAACTATGGCCACAAGTTCTTAGCTGATACGCAACGTAAGGGAATCCGAACAGGAGTTTGTAAGGATTTGCACTTCTTACTAAACTGGAAACACTATCCACTCCCACTGGATAATCCTGAGAAAATTGATTTTTCAAAAGGATGGACAGAAGGACAACCAGCCTTTTACGCTTATGACTTTACAGTCGAGGAGCCGAAAGATACTTACCTAGACTTATCTGAGTTTGGTAAGGGGGTTGCCTTTGTCAATGGGCAGAATCTAGGACGTTTTTGGAACGTTGGCCCAACACTCTCGCTTTATATTCCGCATAGCTATCTCAAGGAAGGTGCCAACCGCATCATTATCTTTGAAACAGAAGGTGAATATAAAGAAGAGATTCATTTAACTCGTAAACCTACACTAAAACATATAAAGGGGGAAAACTTATGACAATTGTAGGATGCCGTATCGATGGACGTTTGATCCACGGACAAGTAGC
>CAUOWW010000085.1:0-6431 GCA_963508345.1 uncultured bacterium | reverse complement strand
AAGGGGGAAAGAATGTCCATTTTATCCATTAAAAATATTTCAAAGTTTTACACTTTGGACGGTAAACATCAAGAGCAGGCTCTAAGAAATATTAACCTGCAAATCGCAAAAGGTAAAATTACAGCAATTTACGGTCCGTCAGGCTGTGGCAAAACTAGCTTGCTAAACATTATCAGTGGTCTAGATAGACAATATGAAGGAGTTTTAGAATTTAAAGGGGAATCCCTCCGTGACTTATCAGAGATTGAACTAACTCAATTTCGTAAAGATAAGATTGGATTTGTGTTTCAAAACTTTAACCTCATTCCTCATCAGTCTGTCTTGGACAATGTCAAGCTACCTCTCTATGTCAAAGATTTATCTGACAGGGAGATGACAATGATTGCAAAGGAGCAATTAAGTAACTTGGGCATGGAGCCTTTTATGGCTAAAAATGTTAAACAGCTTTCTGGCGGGCAAAAGCAACGTGTAGCAATCGCGCGTGCTTTGGTGAATCAGCCTGATATGATTGTAGCAGATGAGCCAACGGGTTCGTTGGATTCTCAATCCCAAGAAAAGGTATTGGAGGTATTTAAAAATTTAGCCCAAACAGGGAAAACAGTACTAATTGTAACCCATAATCCAGAGGTTGCCGAATATGCAGATGTGATTATCAAAATGAAGGATGGTGAAGTCGTTGAAGAAGTCAAAAAATAAAGGATTATCATTGAAAAATAAATTCAAACTTTCTTTAAATAACTTTATGGAAAGAAAGTGGCGTAACTTATTGATTGCGCTAGCAACCTCAATCGGTTTTGTAGGAGTCTTAATTTCTTTTGGCTTGGGAAATGCTTTGATTTCGATGATTGATGAAAATACGAATGGAGGTCAAATCCCTTCTCAAGTTCAGATTGCTTTAAATACAGAAAATGCTGGACGAGGCTTTTTGAACCAAGATGATAAGAACTATATCACGGATACAGTTGGGAAAGAAGCTATTAAATATTTGGAGAGTCCTTTTGGGATGAACATGTCAAATATTACTATAGATGGGCAAGAAATAGATTTTAGTCAAACGATGCCTTCTTATGCTCAAGTAGTGAGTCTCTATGAGGATACAAGTATTTCTGTTAGTAGTAATGAGGCGGACAAAGTGTTAGCTGGCTCCCTCTATACTGATGTAAATGAACAGGGTTTGACAATTCCAATCAGTTTACTAAAAAATTGGAATGAACAGACAGGAAAAAATCTGACGGCTAGTGATGTTATTGGCAAATCAGTCTCAGCCAGCATTGTAGAAAATGCTGCTGAAGCTAGCAAGACTGCTCAATTTCAAACAAAGATTGTACGTGTGATCAATGATGAAGATGACATGGAGGACAGCAACAGTTTTATGCCTTCTAATCAAATGGAAGTAATCTTGAAAGAAGCTGGATTTACAAAAGCTGTATCTTATTTTATCTTGGAACTCAAAGATCCATCACAAACAAAAGCAATAACAGAAGAATTGCAGAAAAATAAGAAGTATACTGTTCTTTCTCAACAGAAGGTTCTTGATATTGTGATTACTTTTATTCGTGTCATTCAGGGATTATTGATTGTACTTTCATCACAAGCTATTGTGGTAGCAGCGGTCATGATTGGTATTATCATTTACATCAATATCATGCAACGTTCTAAGGAAATAGGTGTCATGAAGGCAGTTGGTTATCAAAATCGTGATGTCAAAGGAATTTTTATTTACGAGGCTATCTGGATTGTAGGAATCGCCTTGTTACTGGCCTTTTTGGTTGCAGAAGGGGTGGGAAGTTTGGCGAATGCGATTGTAAATCACTTTTACCCATCCATCACTAAGGTTTTTGAATTAAATTTGTTATCTGTTTTAGGAACTCTAGCTTTCGCTCTATTACTTGGTTATGTCTCAGCCTACTTCCCAGCACGTAAAATTAGTAAAATGGATCCTGTAGAATCGCTAAGATATGAATAGTAAGGGAGTTCTTGATTTATAGCCTTAAAAAGAAACTAACATAGAAAAACAATGCCCGTACTTGCAATTAAACTTAAATAGTTATATAATAGGTTTGTTGAAAGGTGATTTGTAGTGATTCAAGTTACTCTTTTCACAATAAAAATTTCATGATTTTCATAAGGAGGAAATCACTAATGGTAGTTAAAGTTGGTATTAACGGTTTCGGTCGTATCGGTCGTCTTGCTTTCCGTCGTATCCAAAACGTAGAAGGTGTTGAAGTTACTCGCATCAACGACCTTACAGATCCAGTTATGCTTGCACACTTGTTGAAATACGACACAACTCAAGGTCGTTTCGACGGTACTGTTGAAGTTAAAGAAGGTGGATTCGAAGTTAACGGTAAATTCGTTAAAGTTTCTGCTGAACGTGATCCAGAACAAATCGACTGGGCTAACGACGGTGTAGAAATCGTTCTTGAAGCAACTGGTTTCTTTGCTAAGAAAGAAGCTGCTGAAAAACACTTGCACCCAGGTGGAGCTAAGAAAGTTGTTATCACTGCTCCTGGTGGAAACGACGTTAAAACAGTTGTATTCAACACTAACCACGACGTTCTTGACGGTACTGAAACAGTTATCTCAGGTGCTTCATGTACTACAAACTGCTTGGCTCCAATGGCTAAAGCTCTTCAAGACAACTTTGGTGTTGTAGAAGGATTGATGACTACTATCCACGCTTACACTGGTGACCAAATGATCCTTGACGGACCACACCGTGGTGGTGACCTTCGCCGTGCTCGCGCTGGTGCTGCAAACATCGTTCCTAACTCAACTGGTGCTGCTAAAGCTATCGGTCTTGTAATCCCAGAATTGAACGGTAAACTTGACGGATCTGCACAACGCGTTCCAACTCCAACTGGATCAGTTACTGAATTGGTAGCAGTTCTTGAAAAGAACGTTACTGTTGATGAAGTGAACGCAGCTATGAAAGCAGCTGCTAACGAATCATACGGTTACACAGAAGATCCAATCGTATCTTCAGATATCGTAGGTATGTCTTACGGTTCATTGTTTGACGCAACTCAAACTAAAGTTCTTGACGTTGACGGTAAACAATTGGTTAAAGTTGTATCATGGTACGACAACGAAATGTCATACACTGCACAACTTGTTCGTACTCTTGAATACTTCGCAAAAATCGCTAAATAATTCATGAGTCGATAAAAAGCAAGGCCTCTTGGTCTTGCTTTTCTTATATGGAAAAATGGATGACGCAATCATCCATTCTTTTTTAATTCTTTTTCGAAAGTATCTGAGAGGATAGTGAAGCTTAATTTCTCTAATGTAAGCGGATGGGTAAAGGACAGTCGAAAGGCGTGGAGCATAAGCCGACTTGTTTTTGATTTACTATTATAGAGAGGGTCGCCTAAAATAGGGAAATTATGATGCGAAAGGTGCACACGAATCTGATGGGTTCGCCCTGTCTTTAGCTTGCAACGAACCAAGGAAGTTTTGTTTGGAAATTGCTTTAATCTGCTTACATGCGTTTCAGCATATTGTCCATTTTTTGTATCAACTATTCGCTTTCTGCGATCATGGCGATCACGTCCGATTTTGTCCCTGAAAACAAGCTCTTTGCTGTTGATATGTCCGTCGACCTGTGCCCAATATTCCCTAGAAATCTCTTTTTTCTCCAGTAAGCGATTGAGAATCGGCAGGATAAAAGGATTTTTGGCAAAGAGAACCAAGCCACTGGTTTCCATGTCCAGACGATGAACGACATAGCAGGTTTGGCCAACATAGGCACTGACATGGTTAAGAAGGGCGATTTCGTTTGGCTGATTACCATGCGTTTTCATCCCCTCTGGTTTGTTCACAATAATCAAGTGTTGATCTTGATAAACTTCCTGAACTAAGTCTGGGTTGCCCCAAGGAATTTCTTTTTCGGGATAATCTTCTTCGTCAAAAGTCAATTGGCAAACATCTCCAGGACTTACCATCTCGTTCCAATGAACTTCTTCTTGATTTATCAAAATATGTTTCTTGATTCTCAAAAAATGACGGATTTTTCTAGGGATGAGGAGTTGTTCCTCAAGTAATTGCTTTACCGTCATTTGAGGTAGAGAGTCTGGTAATGTAAATGTGAATTGCATACAGATATTGTAACAAAAAAAGCCCTGTTTGGATAGGAAATAGCTAAATTCTTGTCTTCCTATGATGAAGATGATAAAATAAACGCATGAAATTAGATAAATTATTTGAGAAATTTCTTTCTCTTTTTAAAAAAGAAACAAGTGAACTAGAGGACTCTGATTCTACTAGCTTACGTCGCTCTCGTAGTGATCGAAAAAAATTAGCCCAAGTGGGTCCGATTCGGAAATTCTGGCGTCGCTATCATCTAACAAAGATTGTCCTTATACTAGGTTTGAGTGCAAGTTTGCTAGTTGGAACCTATTTGTTTGCTGTAGCCAAGTCAACCAATGTCAATGATTTGCAAAATGCCTTGAAAACTCGAACACTCATTTTTGACCGTGAAGAAAAGGAGGCAGGTGCCTTGTCTGGTCAAAAAGGAACTTATGTTGAATTGACTGATATCAGTAAAAATTTGCAGAATGCCGTTATTGCGACAGAAGACCGTTCTTTCTATAAAAATGACGGGATTAACTATGGTCGTTTCTTCTTGGCTATTGTCACTGCTGGACGTTCAGGTGGTGGTTCTACTATTACCCAACAGTTGGCTAAAAACGCCTATTTGTCTCAGGATCAAACTGTTGAGAGAAAAGCGAAGGAATTTTTCCTTGCCTTAGAATTAACAAAAAAATATAGTAAGGATCAAATTCTAACCATGTACCTTAACAATGCCTATTTTGGAAATGGTGTGTGGGGTGTAGAAGATGCGAGTAAGAAATACTTTGGAGTTTCTGCATCAGAAGTGAGTCTGGATCAAGCTGCCACTCTGGCAGGAATGCTAAAGGGGCCGGAACTGTATAATCCTTTGAATTCTGTACAAGATTCGACTAATCGTCGCGATACTGTCTTGCAAAATATGCTTGCAGCAGGATATATTGATAAAAATCAAGAAAGCGAAGCTGCAGAAGTTGATATGACTTCGCAATTACAAGATAAGTATGAAGGAAAAATTTCAGATTACCGCTACCCCTCTTATTTTGACGCGGTTGTTAATGAAGCTGTTTCCAAGTATAATCTAACAGAGGAAGAGATTGTCAATAATGGTTACCGCATTTACACAGAGCTGGACCAAAATTATCAAGCAAATATGCAGGTTGTTTATGAAAACACATCGTTATTTCCGAGGGCAGAGGATGGAACATTTGCTCAATCAGGAAGTGTAGCTCTCGAACCGAAAACAGGGGGAGTTCGTGGAGTTGTCGGTCAAGTTGCTGACAATGATAAAGCTGGATTCCGGAATTTCAACTATGCAACTCAATCAAAACGTAGCCCTGGTTCTACAATTAAGCCTTTAGTTGTTTATACGCCAGCAGTTGAAGCTGGCTGGGCTTTGAATAAGCAGTTGGATAACCATACCATGCAGTACGACAGCTATAAGGTTGATAACTATGCAGGAATCAAAACGAGTCGAGAAGTTCCTATGTATCAAGCCTTGGCAGAATCGCTTAATCTACCTGCTGTTGCCACTGTTAATGATTTGGGTGTTGATAAGGCTTTTGAGTCAGGAGAAAAATTTGGACTCAACATGGAAAAGGTCGACCGTGTTCTCGGCGTCGCCTTGGGAAGTGGTGTTGAAACCAACCCTCTTCAAATGGCTCAAGCGTATGCTGCCTTTGCAAATGAAGGTTTAATGCCTGAAGCTCATTTTATTAGTAGAATTGAAAATGCTAGTGGACAAGTTATTGCAAGCCATAAAAATTCACAAAAACGGGTGATTGATAAGTCTATAGCTGACAAGATGACCAGTATGATGTTGGGGACATTCACCAACGGTACAGGTATTAGTTCATCGCCTGCAGATTATGTAATGGCAGGGAAAACTGGAACAACTGAAGCAGTTTTTAATCCTGAATACACAAGTGACCAGTGGGTAATTGGTTATACTCCGGATGTGGTGATTAGTCACTGGCTTGGTTTCCCGACGACTGATGAAAATCACTATCTAGCAGGATCTACTTCAAACGGTGCAGCCCATGTCTTCAGAAATATTGCAAATACCATTTTGCCTTATACACCAGGAAGTACCTTTACAGTTGAAAACGCTTATAAGAAAAATGGAATTGCACCAGCTAACACAAAAAGACAAGTACAAACTAATGATAATAGCCAGACAGATGATAATTTATCTGATATTCGAGGACGTGCCCAAAGTCTAGTAGATGAGGCTAGTCGGGCTATCTCGGATGCCAAGATTAAGGAAAAGGCTCAAACAATATGGGATTCAGTAGTCAATCTATTTCGCTAAGATGCTTGTCAAAGCCTAGCTTTCTTGTTATAATAGATAAGATGGAGGCGTT
>CAUOWW010000084.1:0-6781 GCA_963508345.1 uncultured bacterium | reverse complement strand
TAAATATCCTGCGGACTGTAGAAAACTTCACCGAGATTGGTCAAGGCCTTCTCCACATCAGCTCCTAGATAGTGGGCTTTTTTGATTTTGGCCTGACGAATGGCCGCCGTCAAATGAGGTAATTCACCCAAACGGTTCAAGACTTCCTCATCAGCTTCCACCAAGGCATCGTCAAAAAAGGTCAAGGCTACACTGGCATCTGTTTCAAATTCCATCCCAGCTTGGGCAATGTTAGCAAATTCTTCATTGCTATAGTCTGTCGTCTGAGGCATAAAGCCATAGTTTCCAATATGGCTCATCTGAATGTAGATTTGTTCCAATTCCGCAAAGGCCTTTTCAAAATCCTCAAAAGTATGAAGATTGCCCTTGTAATCACGGCTAAACTGGTTGATGTCTTCACGAGCCTTCTCGATTGCACGCAAGAAATCCTCACGGTCTTGGTATAGGGCTGTTAAATCCCAAAGTTCCTTCTCTGGAAATTCTGAACGGTGTTTTTGTTCCATTTTCTTCCTCTTATTTCTCTAATTCTAATAAAACACTAAGGGCTGATAAGGCGTAAAGCGGTGCTGTTTCTGCTCGCAAAATACGAGGACCAAGTCCTGCCAAAACAGCTCCTTTGGCTTCAAAACTTTCGATTTCTGCAGGTGACAGACCACCTTCTGGACCAAAGATAAAGAGCAGTTTGGCTCCTTTTTCAAGACCAGCGACTGTTTGTAAGAGCGCAGCGGCTTCTCCCTCTTTTGCTGATTCTTCATAGGCCACTATGATAGAGTCAAACTGGTCAAACTGATCTAGAAAATCTGCTTTTTTCTCGAAAAGCTTGATACTTGGAACAACATTACGCTTACTTTGTTCTGCCGCTCCAAGGGCAATTTTTTCTAGTTTTTCAACCTTTTTGCCCAATTTCTTGCCATCCCACTTGGCGACCGACCAGTCGGCAGGAAAGGCCCAAATCTGGCTGGCACCCAGTTCGGTTACTTTTTGAGTGATAAACTCCAGCTTGTCCCCCTTGGGAAATCCAGATGCGATGGTCACTTGGACTGGCAGTTCCACATTATCAGCTAACTCTTCAACCAACTCAAACTGACGGGCTTCCACATCCAGCACGCGCGCCAAGCGCTTGATACCATCATCAAAGACCAAAGTCACCTCATCACCTTCTTTCAAGCGCATGACTTGAAACATATGCTTGCTGGTTTCCTTGTCCTCGATGGTAACAAGAGAGATAGCACGGCCTTTGACAAAATACTGTTGCATGCTAGCCTCCAATCACACCGGAAATATCCTTGGTTTTCTTAAAGACACAGGCATTCCATTCCCCTTGAATCATGTGGGTTTCAAGGAAAAATCCAGCTGACTCAGCCGACTCGCGCACCATATCCCACTTGTCCTTGATAATGCCACTCATGATCAGGTAGCCTTCGTCCTTAACCAAACGATAGGCATCGTCTGTCAGATGAATAAGGATATCCGCCAAGATATTAGCTACAATGACATCTGACTCAATCTCAACTCCCTTAAGCAAGTCTCCTGTTGCTACATGGATGTTTTCCATGCCAGGGTTGAGCTCAATATTTTCCTGAGCGACACGAACTGCCACATCATCCAGGTCATAGGCGAAAATTTCCTTAGCACCAAGCAGCGATCTAGCAATAGAGAGAACCCCTGAACCAGTCCCCACATCTAGCACCGTTTCGCCACCACGAAGGACCTGTTCCAAGGCAAAGAGGCTCATCTTGGTCGTCGGATGGGTTCCTGTCCCAAAAGCCATACCTGGATCCAGCTTGATAATCTTTTCTCCCGCAGTCGCCTCATAGTCTGTCCAAGACGGCACGATGGTCAAGTCATGGGTGATGCGAGCTGGTTCATAATATTTCTTCCAGTTGTCTGCCCAGTCTTCCTCAGCCAAGGCAGTCGTCCCCATCTTGACCTCACCCAAATCCATAAAATCAGTTAGTTCCGCGAGACGAGCCTGCAAGTCTGCCTCAACCACTGCCACATCAACCGTATCAGGATAGTAGGCTGTCACTACGATTTCTTCTTGCTGCTCTACCTCTGGGAAAATCTCACCAAAACGATCCACATTTCCCACATAGTCCATACTGTCTTCGATTGCAACACCTTGCGCTCCCAGCTCAATAAGGAGGTTAGAGACTAGCTCCTCTCCCTCACGCTTCACTGTAACTTTTAACTCTTGCCATGTTTCCATAAATTTTTTCCTTATCAATCTATTAATTCTTCTAATTCTTTTAAAGTTCTTCCATCCTGATCTTTCCAATCAGTTCGACCGTTCGTTTGCATACCCAGCAAAAAAGCTGCTGCATAAGAAGGGCTAGAAAAGAGTTGTTTTTCTTTTAACACTCCATCTTGAATGACCCGAGAAGCTATTAAATTCTGACGCATTTCTTTTAAACTTGCTGGAAGGTATGGAGAATCCTTTATTTCTACTTGACTTCCTTCTAAAACAACAAAACCTTCAGTTGTCCGTTCACAAGTTGCTTCTATTACTTTGTTAGATTTCTTAGTTTTACGCTTTAAATAAAGATAAGTTGAATGATTATCAGTCAGATCTTGACTAACTTTCTTTTTTGTTTCATTTCATCACGAGACTTCAAATCTCCCAATTGAATACGAGGTATTTTGTAAATCACTCCCGTCCAATTTGACAAAGTACATTTGATTTTTCCAGTTACTTCACCATCCATGAGAAACATATTGATATTTTTGCTACGCTTTGCCATTTATCGAACTTCCTCCAAATAATCCCTCACTCTATCTTGCAACTGCGGAACTACTTGACTGGATGTCAAAAATTCCTCAATGTTCATCAGTCTATAGGCTTGCCCTTCATCTCCAAATACGATACTGTCAAACTGGTCCTGTGTCAACTGACCGACTAGAAATACAGATTGTTTATCCGCAAAAAGCATACTTGGATAAACTTTACTCCAAAGCAGACAAGCCTCAGTCAGATGAATTCCCAGTTCCTCAAAAACTTCACGCTCCACGCACTCAAAAGGACTTTCATCCCCCTCTCGTCCACCACCTGGTAGTTCCCACATATTGGGCCAGGGAATGCTTTCCTTATCATCGCGTAAGATGGTCAAGAGCCTATCCCCACAAAACAAAGCAATCTTACATCCTGTGAAATCAGAAATTTCTATTTCCATATTAGACTCCTTCGGTTAATTCTTTTTCCAGCTCGGCTAACAAGTTTTCATAATAGCTTTTCTCATCCCGTAACATCCGACTACTATTCATTTTCTGTCTAGCAATCTTCATAGCCTTGTGAGTTTGAACTACATCTTTCCTTACCTTAAATTGATACCAAGCTTGAATGACCTGCATATCTGCTGTTTTTATAGATAAAAAGGATTTGACCCCTCGAATACTTGCATATTCTTCCGCTTTTTCATTATCTCCTTCTAGCAAGGCGATTTGAAGAAGGCATAGTTGGCATAAAGTTTCAGACAGCGAGTGTTCTGTTCTCTCTAGTAAAGATTGAAATAGCTTTTTAGCTGCCTCTAAATGACCATCCAATATGAAAACCACTCCCTGAAGAGTTTCAATACTTTCTGCAAAACTCCCTCTCGCATCCTCATCAACAGGCATGGTAAAGTCTTTCAAGTCATATTCTTGAGGAGCTAGCAAGGTCTGGGCAGAATGTCTCAATACCAAGTAGGCGTATTTCGTATTTTCAGGATGTTGTAGCAATTCCCAGATTTTTGCTCCATCGGTGATGCCGACTGGCAAAGCGTTGTTTAGGAAGAAAGATAAATTCAGAAAAATCCAAGTACCAGCAAAATACCAGCTTCTTGTCAAAAATCCAAACAATATCGCCAATAATATCAAGCTGAGATGGACCATCAAGCCTCCTGAAAGCATCAGGATGATTCTTTGATCACTTTCATCTTCTTTCAATCCAATGTACTGAGCACCAACATTTTTCAGAACGGCTGTTCGACTAAGATAAAACCTGCCTGACTTTTTGGTCAAAAGAAAATGTCCTAATCCAAAAGCCACCAGCCGATAGCCTGTCAAGTAGCCACAAAAAGCATGACCCAGCTCATGAAGAATAAAGATTAAATACATGCTTAGAAGAGCAAAGGAATAACCAAAAGTAAAGGCTAAAACTGCGGAATACCCCAACTCTGCAAATGCGATAGTTCCACAAGCAAAAGCTAGCATAATAAAGACAAAGGCTAGCACATAAACCAAATAAGTCCCAATTTTTTTCATAAAACCTCCAACCAACTCCTAGTATCTCGGATAAGGATAAAACTCTCCCTCTTCCAAGCCTACTTTTCCTTCTTCAAAGACTTCTTGGTTCCATTCCATGACAAATTCTTCTGCTTCTGGGTCTTCCAAAAAGTCCATGAGGGCATCTAGTCCAACCTCTGCAGTATCTTTAAGGAATAGCGCAAAATAAGCTAAAAATTCACGAGAAAAACCTTTTTTAGGTAGGTAAGGAATGACAGTCAAATAGTCTTCCTCATTGACGGTTGATTTGGCAGGATTGTAAAAAAGTACCGCTTCTTCAAAAAGGATATCATCTGACGAAACCTCTCCGTCTTCATCTAGCATCTCCACCCCTGCAGCATTTTGTGCCTCTAATAGAAAACTCACTTCAACCGCATGATTGCGCTTGTCCCAACTAATCTCATAATCAAAAGGAAAGTTCTTGTCCAACTCTTCTTGTAAAACATCTAAAAATCCATATGTTGCCATTTTGTCCTCTTTCTATGCGACTCTTTAATCGCCCCGATTGCTCGGAAATATGCTAAAATAGATACTACCATCTTACCACATATACATCAGAAAATCCACGTTAGAAAGGACTGCTATGCCAGACAATCTCGCGCTTCGTATGCGCCCTAAAACCATAGACCAGGTCATCGGTCAGGAGCATCTGGTCGGACAAGGAAAAATCATCCGCCGCATGGTGGAAGCCAATCGCCTGTCCTCCATGATTTTCTATGGACCTCCAGGAATCGGTAAAACCAGTATTGCCTCAGCCATCGCTGGAACGACCAAGTATGCCTTTCGAACTTTCAATGCGACAGTTGATAGTAAAAAGCGACTGCAAGAAATCGCTGAAGAGGCTAAATTTTCTGGCGGTCTCGTCCTATTGCTAGACGAAATTCATCGTCTCGACAAGACTAAACAAGACTTTCTCCTTCCCCTTTTGGAAAGTGGTCTAGTCATCATGATTGGGGCTACGACTGAAAATCCTTTCTTCTCTGTCACTCCTGCCATTCGTAGCCGTGTTCAAATTTTTGAGTTGGAACCTCTGTCTAACCAAGACGTCAAAGAGGCCCTGCAGATAGCTCTAAGTAACCCTGAGCGTGGTTTTGATTTTCCAGTAGAACTAGATGAGGAGGCGCTGGATTTCATCGCAACCTCTACAAACGGAGACCTTCGCTCTGCCTTTAACTCACTGGACCTGGCTGTTCTCTCTACTCCCGAAAATGACGAGGGCATCCGCCACATCACTCTAGACATCATGGAAAATAGCCTGCAGCGGAGCTACATTACCATGGACAAGGATGGAGACGGTCACTATGATGTTCTATCTGCCCTGCAAAAGTCTATCCGTGGCTCAGATGTGGATGCCAGTCTTCACTATGCTGCCCGCTTGATTGAGGCTGGTGATTTGCCAAGTCTCGCTCGTCGTTTGACTGTTATCGCTTATGAAGATATCGGTTTGGCCAATCCTGAAGCCCAGATTCACACCGTGACTGCTCTGGATGCTGCACAAAGGATTGGTTTCCCAGAAGCCCGCATTCTCATTGCCAATGTCGTCATTGATTTGGCCCTTTCTCCAAAATCCAACTCAGCCTATGTAGCTATGGATAAGGCACTTGCTGACCTCAAAACATCAGGGCACTTGCCTATTCCGCGACACCTGCGTGATGGGCACTACAGTGGAAGCAAGGAACTGGGGAATGCCCAAGACTATCTCTATCCACACAACTATCCTGGAAATTGGGTCAAGCAAGACTATCTACCAGAAAAAATTCGTAATCATCACTATTTCCAAGCAGAAGATACTGGTAAATATGAACGGGCTTTGGCTCAAAGAAAGGAAGCTATCGACCGTTTGCGAAAAATCTGAAATCCTTTTCAAAAAATTGCACTTTCCTCTTGATTTTTTTTGAAAAAGTGGTATTATATAAACATAGAAACGCTGTGGTGTACGACTTCACACTTAAGTGTTGACCGACTATTTTTTGTATTATTAGGGAAACAAAAGTCTTCTAACAGCATGTAGGCCGTCTCACACGGAAACAGCTTCAGTTAGAGCGAGTTGCCCACCTGCTTAATTGCGCGGGTTCAATACAAACCGTGAAGTTTCGGCACCAATACAGCTTTTTTCTTTGCCTCCTTAGCTCAGCTGGCAGAGCAGCGGACTCTTAATCCGTGGGTCACAGGTTCGATCCCTGTAGGGGGCATCTAAATCAACAGGAAAAAGCCTTGAGTTCCAAGGCTTTTTTGCTTGTCTATAACTAATTTGCCTCATCATTTGCCCCACTTTTAAATCTATCTTTTCTTTTTGAATCAAATTACATCTTAACAAATAGTGTAAAGCCAGTTACTTTTGCTTTGATGCCATACAATATTTTCATGTAGAGAAGACAAATTTTATCTTCTCTTTTTATTTTCAAAATAATAAAAACTGATTTTCTTTTCATGAATCAGACCGAAACTTCCAAATTGTTTATTTATTTGGCTCTTTGTCAACTGTAGTGGGTTGAAGAAAAGCTAAGCTCGAGAAAGGACA
>CAUOWW010000083.1:0-6843 GCA_963508345.1 uncultured bacterium | reverse complement strand
TCATTGGTCACAAAGTGAGTGGCTGGGAAAATCGCCAAATGATCCACTTCTCCCAATACCTGACCTGTCAAAGCCTCAACTTCACGGATACGGTCAATCTCATCTCCGAAAAACTCTACTCGAAAAGCGTGTTCATCTCGGGACACTGGGAAAATCTCCACTACATCCCCACGCACACGAAATCTTCCCCGTTGGAAATCAATATCATTACGTTCAAACTGAATATCGACCAAGTCATTCAAGAGTTTATCACGAGAAATCTCTAGACCAGGACGGAGACTCACGACACTATCAGCGTATTCCTTGGGCGAACCCAAACCATAAATACAAGAGACTGAAGCTACGACGATAACATCATTACGCTCCAGAAGAGCTGAGGTAGCTGAGTGACGGAGCTTGTCAATCTCATCATTGACTGAACTGTCCTTCTCAATATAGGTATCACTAGAAGGCACATAGGCCTCTGGTTGGTAATAGTCATAGTAGGATACAAAATACTCAACAGCATTTTCAGGGAAAAATTCCTTAAACTCCCCATAGAGCTGACCTGCTAGAGTCTTATTATGGGCAATGACCAGAGTTGGTTTATTGACTTTGGAAATAACCTGACTCATGGTATAGGTCTTCCCAGTTCCAGTCGCCCCCATCAGAATCTGAGCTTTTTCTCCCCCCTCGATATTATCAACCAACTGCTCAATAGCTTGAGGTTGGTCTCCTGAAGGTTGATATTTTGATACTAGTTTAAATTGATTATCTGTAATGCGGTTAATCATAAGAATCCTCTCTCGATGTGCTATTCCTATTTTAGCATACTTGTAGCATTTTCACGAAGAAAAGGACGGACCGAAGTCACATCCTTTCATTTTCTTTCTTTAATTGATAAGCGAGATAGATAATCAGCAGTAACAAGACTAGACTTGTCATGATAGAACCTTCTATGCCAAAAGAACCACCTGATAGCCAGCCTTGATTGCCTTGTGGTAAAAAGGTCATCAGAGACGTTCCCGATGGTTGACCACTAACTAAAATCCCAAAGAGATTTCCCTGAGCAAAATTCCAGGCTCCATGAATACCTGCAACACCCCAAACTGTATCAGTTTTGAGAAGGTAAAGAGCCATGGCAACTCCGAATAAAAAGAGATTCATTAGAGATAGAGGGGTTAGACCAGAATTGCCCATATGGAGCAGGGTAAAGAATAGGCTAGATATAAGAACAGCAAGTTTTAGATTGGTTCTTGAGGCCAATTGAGGAAGGAGCCAAGCACGGGATACCACTTCTTCTGCTGTCCCCTGTAAAATCCAAAATGGGATAGTAAAGACAACAAAGGCAAGCGAATAAGGATTTAAGTGAATTGATTCCAAACGATATTGCCCTAAGCCCACCAAACCTAACAAGGTCAGAAGAAAAAGTGCCAGACCTAGACCAAATCCTTTAAGAAGATTGCTGAGGAAATTTTCTTTATAAAATCCTAAAGTTCGAATAGGTCTTTTCTCAACTTTTCTAGTCCATCTAAACACAGTGTTGAGAACGAAACCAAAGGCCAGCAATTCTAAAATTAAACGAAAGTCACTTGTTTTATCCGTCAAGCTCTGCTGCAAGGTCTGCAAGTAGCTTGCAAGATTTTGACCAGCCTCTCCAAAATTTCTAGCAAGTCCGATGAGAGCTAAGAAACTAATACCGTACAGAGTATAAACCACAAACTCTCCTATAAAGACAAAAACAAAGGCTAACAAGGGACTTGTGTAAATGTTTAAACTCATTTTTGAAGCTTGGAAGTCTTTAAAAATTCTTTTGTTCTTCATATCTCCGTCCTCTTTTCTTTCATTATATACTATTATTATAGCACTTTGTGGTAGCAGTTCAAGAAAGAAATAAAGGGCTTTTATGTTATATCTTCTAACATAAAAGCCCCTAGATTTGCATTTTTTAGTTTTTTCTGATATAATGGGAAAATATTCGGAAAAGGAGACTAAAAATGAAGAAAAATTTTCTAGCATTTTTGCTAATTTTATTCCCAATTTTCTCATTAGGTATTGCAAAAGCTGAGACGATTAAGATTGTGTCTGATACCGCCTATGCACCTTTTGAGTTTAAAGATTCAGATCAAACTTATAAAGGAATTGATGTTGACATTATCAACAAAGTCGCTGAGATTAAAGGATGGAACATTCAGATGTCCTATCCTGGATTTGACGCAGCGGTTAATGCGGTTCAAGCTGGTCAAGCTGACGCTATCATGGCAGGGATGACAAAGACGAAAGAACGTGAAAAAGTCTTCACCATGTCTGATACTTACTATGATACAAAAGTTGTCATTGCAACTACAAAGGCACACAAGATTAGTCAGTATGACCAATTAAAAGGTAAAACTGTTGGTGTTAAAAATGGAACTGCCGCTCAACGTTTTCTTGAAAGTATTAAGGACAAATACGGCTTTAGCATTAAAACATTTGACACTGGTGATTTGATGAACAACAGCTTGACTGCTGGTGCTATCGATGCCATGATGGATGACAAACCTGTTATCGAGTATGCTATTAACCAAGGTCAAGACCTCCATATTGAAATGGATGGTGAAGCTGTAGGAAGTTTTGCTTTCGGTGTGAAAAAAGGTAGCAAATACGAGCACCTGGTTACTGAATTTAACCAAGCCTTGGCCGAAATGAAAAAAGATGGTAGTCTTGATAAAATCATCAAGAAATGGACCGCTTCATCATCTTCAGCAGTGCCAACCACAACTACTGCAGCAGGTCTAAAAGCAACCCCTGTTAAAGCTAAATACATCATTGCTAGCGATTCTTCTTTTGCACCTTTTGTTTTCCAAAATTCAAGCAACCAATACACTGGTATTGATATGGAATTGATTAAGGCAATCGCTAAAGACCAAGGTTTTGAAATTGAAATCACCAACCCTGGTTTCGATGCTGCTATCAGCGCTGTTCAAGCTGGACAAGCCGATGGTATCATTGCTGGTATGTCTGTCACAGATGCTCGTAAGGCAACTTTTGACTTCTCAGAATCCTACTACACTGCCAATACTATCCTTGGTGTCAAAGAATCAAGCACCATTGCTTCTTATGAAGATTTGAAAGGAAAGACAGTTGGTGTTAAAAACGGAACTGCTTCTCAAACCTTCCTAACAGAAAATCAAAGCAAATACGGTTACAAAATCAAAACCTTCGCTGATGGTTCTTCAATGTATGATAGTTTAAACACTGGAGCCATCGATGCTGTTATGGATGATGAGCCTGTTCTCAAATATTCTATCAGCCAAGGTCAAAAATTGAAAACTCCAATCGCTGGAACTCCAATCGGTGAAACAGCCTTTGCCGTTAAAAAAGGAGCAAATCCAGAATTGATACAAATGTTCAACAATGGACTTGCAAACCTTAAAGCAAACGGGGAATTCCAAAAGATTCTTGATAAATACCTAGCTAGCGAATCTTCATCTGCATCAACAAGCACTGTTGATGAGACAACTATCTGGGGCTTGCTTCAAAATAACTACAAACAACTCCTTAGCGGGCTTGGTATCACTCTTGCTCTAGCTCTTATCTCATTTGCTATTGCCATTGTTATCGGGATTATCTTCGGTATGTTTAGCGTTAGCCCGTATAAATCTCTTCGTGTGATCTCTGAGATTTTCGTTGACGTTATCCGTGGTATTCCTTTGATGATTCTTGCAGCCTTCATCTTCTGGGGGATTCCAAACTTCATCGAGTCTATCACCGGTCAACAAAGCCCAATTAACGACTTTGTAGCTGGTACTATTGCCCTATCGCTCAATGCAGCGGCTTATATCGCTGAAATCGTTCGTGGTGGTATTCAGGCCGTTCCAGTTGGCCAAATGGAAGCCAGCCGAAGCTTGGGTATCTCTTATGGAAAAACCATGCGTAAGATTATCTTGCCACAAGCAACTAAATTGATGTTGCCAAACTTTGTTAACCAATTCGTTATCGCTCTTAAAGATACAACTATCGTATCTGCTATCGGTTTGGTTGAACTCTTCCAAACTGGTAAGATTATCATTGCCCGTAACTACCAAAGTTTCAAGATGTATGCAATCCTTGCTATCTTCTATCTTGTAATTATCACACTTTTGACTAGACTAGCGAAACGCTTAGAAAAGAGGATTCGTTAATGGCAAAATTAAAAATTGATGTAAATGATTTACATAAGCACTATGGAAAAAATGAAGTTTTAAAAGGAATTACGACTAAATTCTATGAAGGAGATGTTGTTTGTATCATCGGTCCTTCAGGTTCTGGTAAGTCAACCTTCCTCCGTAGCCTCAATCTTCTAGAAGAAGTTACTAGTGGTCACATCACTGTGAACGGTTATGATTTAACTGAAAAAACTACTAACGTTGACCACGTCCGTGAAAATATCGGAATGGTTTTCCAACACTTCAACCTCTTCCCACACATGTCTGTATTGGACAACATTACCTTTGCTCCTATTGAGCACAAGTTGATGACTAAGGAAGAAGCTGAGAAATTGGGAATGGAATTGCTTGAAAAGGTTGGGCTAGCAGATAAAGCCAATGCTAACCCAGATAGCCTATCAGGTGGTCAAAAACAACGTGTGGCCATCGCTCGTGGACTAGCAATGAATCCAGACATCATGCTCTTTGATGAACCAACTTCTGCCCTTGACCCTGAGATGGTCGGAGACGTACTAAACGTTATGAAGGAATTGGCTGAACAAGGAATGACCATGATTATCGTAACCCATGAGATGGGATTTGCTCGTCAGGTTGCTAACCGCGTTATCTTTACTGCGGACGGTGAATTCCTTGAAGATGGGACACCTGATCAAATCTTTGACAACCCACAACACCCACGTCTGAAAGAGTTCTTGGACAAGGTCTTAAACGTCTAAACTCAAACTGTAAGGATTTCCTTGCAGTTTTTTTCTATCTCGTATTGGATTTTTTGATTTTTCGGAAAATTATGTTAGAATTAAGTTTATGAAATGAGGTTTCCTCATACCTAGCAAGACTAGGAATAAAAATAGAAATTAGGTAGCTAGATGTCATCTAAGGTTATTGTTACAATTTTCGGTGCGAGTGGAGACCTGGCTAAACGCAAGCTCTACCCTTCCCTTTTTAGACTATATAAATCCGGCAATCTTTCCAAGCACTTTGCAGTTATTGGAACTGCCCGTCGTCCTTGGAGCAAGGAATATTTTGAATCTGTTGTTGTCGAATCGATCCTTGATTTGGCAGATAGTACCGAACAGGCTCAAGAGTTCGCTAGTCACTTTTACTATCAAAGTCATGATGTCAATGATACAGATCACTACATCGCTTTACGTCAATTACAGGCTGAACTAAATGACAAGTACCAAGCTGAACACAACAAGCTCTTCTTCTTGTCTATGGCGCCTCAATTCTTTGGAACCATTGCTAAGCACCTCAAGTCTGAAAACATTGTTGACGGTAAAGGTTTTGAACGCTTAATCGTTGAAAAACCATTTGGTACAGATTACGCAACTGCAAGCAAGTTGAATGACGAGCTCCTAGCAACATTTGACGAAGAACAAATTTTCCGTATCGATCATTATCTTGGTAAGGAAATGATCCAAAGTATCTTTGCAGTTCGCTTTGCCAACCTGATTTTTGAAAACGTTTGGAATAAGGACTTTATCGACAATGTTCAAATTACCTTTGCGGAGCGCTTGGGTGTAGAAGAACGTGGTGGCTACTATGATGAATCTGGTGCCCTCCGTGACATGGTACAGAACCACACTCTACAACTGCTTTCTCTCCTTGCTATGGACAAGCCAGCAAGCTTCACAAAAGACGAGATTCGTGCTGAAAAGATTAAGGTCTTTAAAAACCTCTATCATCCAACTGATGAAGAACTTAAAGAACACTTTATCCGTGGTCAATACCGTTCTGGCAAGATTGATGGCATGAAATATATCTCTTATCGTAGCGAGCCAAATGTTAATCCAGAATCAACAACTGAAACCTTTGCATCTGGTGCCTTCTTTGTAAACAGCGATCGCTTCCGTGGTGTTCCTTTCTTCTTCCGTACTGGTAAACGTCTGACTGAAAAAGGCACTCATGTCAACATCGTCTTTAAACAAATGGACTCTATCTTTGGAGAACCTCTTGCTCCAAACATTTTGACCATCTATATCCAACCAACAGAAGGATTCTCTCTTAGCCTAAATGGGAAGCAGGTAGGAGAAGAATTTAACTTGGCTCCTAACTCACTTGATTACCGTACAGATGCGACCGCAACTGGTGCTTCTCCAGAACCATACGAGAAATTGATTTATGATGTCCTAAATAACAACTCAACTAACTTTAGCCACTGGGATGAAGTTGGTGCGTCATGGAAATTGATTGACCGTATCGAAGAGCTCTGGGCTGAAAATGGTGCCCCACTTCATGACTATAAAGCTGGAAGCATGGGACCTCAAGCTAGCTTTGACTTACTTGAAAAATTCGATGCCAAATGGACTTGGCAACCAGATATCGCCTATCGTCAAGATGGTCGTTTAGAAGCATGACCACCCGTCAAACGGGTGGTTTGTCCCAGGGCTATAAGCCCAAATTACCAGCCAGCGCCTAAAGACGCTGGCTTTCACTTTGTTCAAGCCTTATTGCTCTTGACTCGTCACTTGCCTCTCAAAGAGGCTTTAGTATTACTTACCACTATCCCTAAAGGGATCCTCATATTCTTTTACACTTAATTTATCTAGTGCTATATCATGCTTTACTCGTTTTCAAATTTTCATACTCGTGAAGAAATCATCCACTGGATAATTTCTTTAATCTTGAATATATTTCTTAATTGTGGCTTCATTGAGTCCCACCGTACTTACATAAT